>JALOLM010000432.1 GCA_025455985.1 Candidatus Nanopelagicales bacterium
CCACCTCGTCGAGATCTTCCGGGATTGAGAAGTCAAAGAGACGGTCCAGGTGCGGCAGCGGCGACTCGACAGCTACGCGCGCAACGTCGGTCACCCGTTTACTGCGGACTTCAAGGCCTCCACCCTGTCGGTCCGCTCCCAGGTGAAGTCAGGCTGCTCGCGACCGAAGTGCCCGTAAGCAGCCGTTGCGGTGTAGATCGGCCGTTTCAGGTCCAAGTCCCGAATGATTGCCGCCGGCCGCAAGTCGAAGACTTCCAGGATGGCGTCTTCCAGTGAGGCATCGGGCACAACGCCGGTCCCGTAGGTCTCGACGAACAACCCCACCGGATGCGCCGTCCCGATCGCGTAGGAGACCTGCACCTCACAGCGAGTCGCCAGCCCCGCGGCGACCACGTTCTTGGCCACCCACCGCATCGCGTAGGCGGCGGATCGATCCACCTTGGACGGGTCCTTACCGGAGAAGGCACCGCCGCCATGACGTGCCATACCGCCGTAGGTGTCCACGATGATCTTGCGACCCGTCACTCCGGCATCCGCAGCGGGACCGCCCACGACGAAACGGCCGGTGGGGTTGACGAGCATGCGCACATCAGAGGTGTCGATGGCGAGATCAGCCAAAACGGGCGCGATCACGAACTCCTCGAGGTCGGGAGCCAGCAACGTGTCGCGGTCGATGTCGTCGATGTGCTGGCTGGACACCACCACGGTGTTGACGGCCACCGGCGTCGTCCCGTCGTACTCGACGGTGACCTGCACCTTGCCGTCCGGTCGCAGATAGGGCACGACCGCCTGTTTGCGGACATCCGTGAGCTGTCGGCTCAGGCGGTGGGCCAGCGCGATCGGCATGGGCATGAGTTCGGCGGTGTCCGTGCAGGCGTACCCGAACATCAGCCCCTGGTCGCCGGCGCCCTGGGCGTCGAGGGGGTCACTGCTGTGATCGTGGCGTTCCTCCCACGAGTCGGTCACACCTTGTCGGATGTCCCCGGACTGCTGGTCCAAGGAGACCGAGATCCCGCAGGACTGGCCGTCGAAACCCTTGTCCGATGAGTCATAACCAATGTCCAGGATGCAGTCGCGAACCCGGCGTGGGATGTCCACGTAGGTTTTCGTGTCCACCTCGCCGGCGACCACCACCAGACCGGTGGTCACCAGGGTCTCGACCGCCACATGGGAGTCGGGGTCATCGGCCAACATGGCGTCCAGAATGGTGTCGCTGATCTGGTCAGCGATCTTGTCGGGGTGACCCTCGGTCACGGATTCGGACGAAAACAGGCGCTTTGCCACAGGGGCCTCCTTGGCTCTTGCCCGAGTCTAGGACGCAGGTCCGACACCAGGAACCAGCGTGTATAGTCCCGCCGAACGCACTGCCGATCAGCGTTGCCCGGACTCGGGCCCCCACTGCCGACAGACTCCCTGATCACTTGACTCGAAGGCTTCTCACCGCCGGCTTCCCCACAACCCCTTGCGAGGTTGGGGTGGCTGTGACCCGATAGGTGCCCTCTTTGAGTGCGCGACCGCTCAGCTTGCCGCTGAACACGACGCTGTTGGCACCCGGGATTACTGCGACTCTGAAGGCACCCACGCCGGTGAAGCGCTTGCAGTCGCGGGCCTTCCGGTTCTTCTTGGTCTCCTTGACGCACTTGCCTGCCACTGACTTGCCGGCTGATGCGCGGTCGAAGGCAATGGTCAGGGTTGCGGCCTGGTTGATCGTGACCCGGAAGGTGGCGGCTTTGCGCGGCTTGACCCGCTTGGGACCGGTGAAGCTACTGATGACTGCCGCCTTGGCCTGGGTCACCGTGTATTGCAGGGTGGACGTTGACGCCAACCCGGCCTTGTCGGTGGCGACAGCGGTCAAGGTGTGTGTTCCGAGGTCCCCGCTATGGCCGCTGACCACGCAACTGGCCAGGCCGGAGGTGGAATCGGTACTGCTGCAGCTTATTGCCGAAGCTGGGGGCACCGAGGCGGTCGTGTACTGGGCGGCCGCGATCCCGGTGATGGCCGGAACCGAAGGCGCAACGGTATCCCGTTTGATCGTGACCACATCCGCGGCGTTGCCGCCCAAGCTGCTGGCCGCGCAGGACACATCCACACCGGTGGTATCTGTGTCCACGAGTGTGTTCACGCAGCCGGTCTTGGCCGCGATCACCGAGCCTTCATCGAGCACATTCCAAGCCACCGCGGTATCGCCTGTGCGCCAGCCGTTGGAGCCCAGTGGCCCGGTCACATCGACGTTGATCGCGGGCGGGGATGGATCCAGAGCCTGGGCCACGGCGGAATCGGCGAACACGAACCCAGCGCCGCAGTCACTGTCCGGCCGCGGACCGACGGGCTCGCAGTCGGTTGCCCGGTCAGGGTCGGACAGGGCCGCCTCAATCTGCACGGGGGTGAGCCCGGGCTTCGCGGACAACATCAGGACCGCGATAGCCGCCGCGCTGGGCGTTGCGGCGCTGGTTCCAAAGAACGGGGCGAACCCGGGGACCGTGGTGTTCACGGCATCGGCGGCGGCGATCTGTGGCCGCTGCCT
>JALOLM010000433.1 GCA_025455985.1 Candidatus Nanopelagicales bacterium
AACGTGGCGGTCAAGGACGTCGCGATCATGCTGCTGGAGAGCGTTAAGAAGTAGTGGGCAACCGCCGACGGATCACGTCGCGGCCGCGCAAGTACCCTTGATCCATGAGCATGCACGTGGAATCCGCTGACCGTTCCTGGACCATTACGAAAGTGGTGGCCGTGATCGTGGCCATCCTGACCGCCGGCTACATGCTGCCGTGGGCGATCGCCGCCGTGCGCGACGTGAAGCACTGGGGCGTGTTCTGGCTCAACCTGCTTCTGGGCTGGACCATCGTCGGTTGGATCATCGCCTTGGTGATGTCCCTGCGCGCCCAGCGTCAGGTCATCGTCGGCTGAGGGCGCTGCCCACCTCCAACCTCGTGAACGACGGCTTCGCGAGCCGCCGCCAGGCATGATGGACCCGTGCGAACCATCGGCAACATCCTCTGGCTGCTCCTCGCCGGCATCTGGCTGGCGTTGATCTACGCCGTCACCGGCTTGATCATGTTCATCTTCATCATCACGATCCCGTGGGGCATCGGGGCGTTCCGGATGGCGAACTACGCGTTGTGGCCGTTCGGCCGCGCGGTGGTCCCGAAACAGGACAAGATCCCCGGCACCTGCATCGCCAACGTGCTCTGGTTCATCTTCGCCGGTTTGTGGATCGCGATCGCCCACGCCATCACCGGGGTGCTCCTGTGCATCACGATCATCGGCATCCCGTGGGGCATCGGCTCATTCCAGATGATCCCGATCGCTTTGGCGCCGCTCGGCAAGGAGATCGTCGACGTGGACGACCTGGCAGCAGGGACCTCCGGCGCGATCTACGCACCCGGGCCGCGCTGAGGCAGCCCAGCCGCCTCAATGCGTCAGGTCGGTCACCCGTCCCGACTCGGTCAAGAACTCCTCGATGGGTCCGGGCCGCGCGTAACGGTACCCCTGCACGTAGCGGACTCCCAATAGCGCGACGACCTGCGCCTCCGACTCGGTCTCAATACCCTCGGCGACAACGTCGCAGTTCAGGCTCGCGGCAACACTCGTGGCCGCGGTCAGGAAGGCGACGCCACCCTCGTTCTCGCTGCCCGCTCGTTGCACCAGACTGCGATCGACCTTGAGCAGGGACGGGCTGAGCCGCTCGAGCCGGGTGAAGTTGGAGAAGCCCGCCCCGAAGTCGTCGATCGCGGTGCGGAAGCCTGCCGCCACCAACCGCTGCAGGCTCTCCCCGGCATCCGAACTCTCCTGCAGCTCCAGGGACTCTGTGACCTCGATGATGATCCGGCCGGCGTACCGGGTACCGATGCCGGCGAGTAGTTCCTCCACCAGCGTGCGATCAGCCAGTTCCTTGACCGAAAGGTTCAGGCACACGAAGAAGTCAGAGCTGCGACCGGCGAACCACCGCGGCAGGTCCTGCTCCAAGAGCCGAACCACCGTGCGGCCCAGCGGGATGATCTGGCCGGACTGTTCGGCGTAGGGCACGAACTGCCCGGCGGCGATGACTCGATCACCGCGCTTCCAGCGGACCAGAACCTCAACACCGGCCATCTGCAGGCCACCGGCTTCGAAGAGCGGCTGGTAGTAGAGCACGAACTCATCGTTGTGCAGGGCGTTGGACAGATCGTGGCGCAACTTGGCTTTCTGGACCGCCTCGGTGCCGATCGAACTGTCGAACATCTCGTAGCGATCACCGCCGTGCTTCTTGGCCGCGTACATGGCCAGATCGGCGCACAGCAGCAGATCCTCGGCCTTGGTCGCGTGTTCAGGGGCGGTCGCGATCCCGATGGCCGCGCTGACGTGGATGAGGTTGTCGCCGTCGCGGATCGGTTCCCGCACGGCTGCCAGTAGCCGCTCTGCCACCAGATGGACCCGCGCGAGATCCACGTCGTCGCACAGCAGCACCCCGAACTCATCCCCGCCGAGGCGGCCGACGTGGTCGCCGAGCCGGACCTGGCTCGCCAGCCGGTCGACGATCTGGCGCAGAACCTCATCGCCGACGGGATGCCCGAGCTGATCGTTGACCCCCTTGAAGCCGTCGAGGTCGATCCACAGCAGAGCCACCTGACCGCCGGACTGGCTGGCCCACTGGGTCTCGCGGTGCAGCGCATCCAGCAGACTCATCCGCGACTCTGACCCGGTGAGAGAGTCGACCGTGGCCAGCTCACTGTTGGCCCGGTCGATCCGCGACAGATTCCAGATCAGCGCCACGAACAGACCCCCGACGGCCAGCAACCAGAAGACCCGGCTGTAGTACCAGCCCGCGTCGTAACGGCCAGTGGTGTTCACGTTGACCACGGCCTCGCCGAGCACGAGGAACCCGAGGGCGGCCAGCCAACCCCCGATCAGGGAGCCGTTGCGGGCGCAATACGCCGTCACCGCAACGGTCACCAGACACAGCGCCAAAAGGCCCAAATGTAGGAGATTCGAATACGGAGTGTAACCACCGTCGGGCACGATCATGTCCGGCAACCACTGCGCGGCACCCGTGGCAAGCCACAGAGTCAACGCGATCCCTGAGATCGTCACCCAGAATCCAGTGCGCCGCTGA
>JALOLM010000434.1 GCA_025455985.1 Candidatus Nanopelagicales bacterium
CGAGGTCTGTACGGCATATCTGCGACGCAAACGACGCCTGGGGCTGCTGGACTTCGACGACCTGCTGCTGCACTGGCGACAGGCTCTGCGCGATGACCTTGTCGGCCGCTCACTCGGCGGCGTCTACGACCACGTGATCGTCGATGAGTACCAGGATGTCAACGCGCTGCAGGTGGAGGTGCTGCAACTTCTGCGCGCTCATGATCCGAGGATCACCGTGGTCGGAGACGACGCCCAGGCGATCTACTCGTTCCGGGCCTCGGACCCCCGACACATCCTCGACTTCGAGACCGATTTCCCCGGTGCCCAGACCCTGGCGTTGACGGTCAACTACCGCTCCTCCCAGAACATTCTGGACATGGCCAACGCGCTGGCCGATGACGCGCCCTCGGGATTCTCCACCCGGCTACGGGCGGCGAACGGCGACCCCGGCACCACGCCGCGATTGGTCCGCTGCGCCGACGAGGACCACCAGAGCACACTCATCTGCGAGCAGGTGCTGGCCCGACGCGAGGAGGGGGTACCGCTCAAGGAGCAGGCGGTGCTGGTTCGGGCGGCACATCACAGCGACCGCCTCGAGATCGAACTCGGCCGACGCGGTATCCCGTTCGTCAAGTACGGCGGCCTGCGCTACCTGGAGGCCGCGCACGTCAAGGACCTGCTCGCGGCCTTCCGGATCGCCGACAACCCGCGCGACGAGGTGGCGTGGTTCCGGGTGCTGCAACTGCTCCCGGGCGTCGGCCCCGCGAAGGCCAAGCGCGCCGTCACCGCTCTCGGGCTGCTCGACGACGGCGAGGACAACGAAGTGATGCTGCGCTGGCCGCTGGCCCTGAACGAACTACCGACGACCTGTCACGAGAGTGCGGAGGCTTTGGCACGCGCCGTGGCGACCAAGCAGGCCGAACCGTTGCGGCAAGCCATGGCGCCGCTCGTCCGCGCCGCCTACGACAACCCGGAGGAACGCCTGGCCGACCTGCATGTCCTCGTGGAAGCCGCTGCCAGCCTGCCCCGCCTGTCCGATGTGGCCGCCGACCACGCGCTGGAACCCCCACGCTCCACCGGAGATCTGGCCGGCACCCCGGTGATCGACGAGGACTGGCTGGTGATCAGCACGATGCACTCGGCAAAGGGGCTGGAGTGGGATGTGGTCCACGTGATCCACGCCGCCGACGGCAACATCCCCTCGGACATGGCGTTGTCCGACAAGCACGGACTGGAGGAAGAGCGGCGGCTGTTCTACGTCGCACTCACCCGGCCCCGCCGCAATCTCGAGGTGTACGTGCCACTGCGCTACCACCACCGCCCGACCGGGGACCGCCATTCCTGGGCTCAACCGTCACGCTTCCTCACAGACGCCGTGAAGACGACCATGGACGAGGTGACGTTGTTGCGCGAGGACGGGGCCTCGGCCGCGGATCTGGCCACCGTGGACACAACCAGCGCCGTCGACGCCCACCTGGGAAGCCTGTTCGGCTGAGTCCGCGCGCGTCGTGTGCTTGACACTGTTGGCCGCCTCGGCCGACGTCGAGCCACTAGCGTGAACGGCATGGACAAGGCCGAGGTGCGCGCCGCGGTCCGCGCCCAACGGGCCATGGGCCACACGGCCACCCCGGACCTCCCACAGCGAACGCTGGCAGCGACTCCGACCGGCGTGGTGTGCTGTTACGTCTCCACCGCGACCGAACCACCGACGCCGGCGGTGATCGAAGCCCTGCTCACCCGAGGCGATGATGTGTATCTGCCCGTCGCCCATCCCGGTGGCCGACTGGAGTGGGTCCGCGCCGAGACCGCCCGGCCGTGGCAGGCCTGGGGGGTTCCCGGCCAGCCGTCCTGCCCGGCGACTCCAATGCGATTGCCCGCTGTGGACGCGGTGATCGTGCCGGCCCTGGCCCTCGATCGAACCGGCCGTCGACTGGGGCAAGGGGGCGGCTTCTACGACCGGTTCCTGCCCACAGTGGGCGGAGCCAGGAAGATCGCCCTGGTGTGGTCCGACGAGATCGTCGACAACGTGTTCGCCGAGCAGCACGACGCGCAGATGGACACCTGGGTGGTGGCCGATGGTTGATCCGACGTCTGATCTCTGGGTGAGCGACGACCTGACCATCCCGGCCTCGGAGCTCAGCTGGCGCTTCAGCCGCTCATCGGGTCCCGGCGGGCAGTCGGTGAACACGTCGGACTCCCGGGTGGAGTTGATCTGGGACCCGCGCAGTTCACACGCGCTCACCGCCTACCAGCGCCACATGCTCCGCACCCCTTTCGTCGTGTCCGCGTCCGAGCACCGTTCGCAGCTGCAGAACCGTCAGGCCGCCCGGCACCGGCTCGCCCAGCGGGTGGCGTCAGCCTTGGTCCCCCGCAAGCGACGACGACGAACCCGGCCCAGCGGCGCATCCGTGACCCGTCGACTGGACGCAAAGCGCAAGCGCTCGCAGATCAAGGCGTCCCGGCGCCGGCCACGCGGCGATGACTAGGCTGGGCGCATGACTTTGTACCCGTTGGCGCTCCTTCCGCAGGTCACCGT
>JALOLM010000435.1 GCA_025455985.1 Candidatus Nanopelagicales bacterium
CACGCCGACTCGCGACGACGATCGTGGCCAGCATCGAGGGAGCCCTCATCCTGTGCCGGGCGCAACGCACTACCCGCCCGCTCGACGACGTGTCAGCGGAGATCCGCGTTCTATTGGAGGACCGATGACCCTGGATGAAGCCCAGTGGCACCCCAGCGCCTGCATCCTGTGCGAATGCAACTGCGGCGTAGAGATTCAACTCGGCGAGGACGGCCGCTCATTCGCCAAGATCCGCGGCGACAAGCAGCATCCGGCCTCAAAGGGATACACCTGCAACAAGGCCCTGCGTCTCAACCAGTATCAGAATGGCGAAACCGGCCGGCTCACGACGCCGCTCAGGCGCGGGGCAGACGGAACCTTCGAGCCGGTGGACTGGGACACCGCCATCCACGAGATCGCCACCAGCTTGCAGCAGATCCGGGACACCCACAGTGGCGAGTCGATCTTCTACTACGGCGGTGGCGGCCAAGGCAACCACCTCGGTGGCGCCTACTCCCCGGCGACGATGCACGCGTTTGGGGCCCGCTACCGTTCCAGCGCCCTGGCCCAAGAGAAGACCGGCGAGTTCTGGGTCAGCGCACGCATGCTGGGCATGATCACTCGCGCCGACTTCGAGCACTGCGAAGTGGCCGTCTTCATCGGCAAGAACCCGTATCAGTCCCATGGTTTCCCGCGGGCCCGCTCGGTGCTCAAGGAGATCGCCAAAGACCCGCAACGTTCGATGATCGTCGTCGACCCGGTGCGTACGCAGACCGCTGAGCTTGCCGAGTACCACCTGCAGGTCCGCCCCGGCACCGATTTATGGCTGGTGACGGCTATGGCCGCAATCCTCGTCCAGGAAGACCTCGTGGACCACCCCTGGATTGAAGAGCACCTCAATGGCTACCAGCCGGTGGCAGAGGTCCTGCGCGCCGTGCCCGTCACCGAGTACTGCGCCATCGCGGATGTGCCGGAACCGCTTGTTCGGCAAGCCGTGGAACGCATAGCGAAGGCGGCCTCGGTGGCGGTCTTCGAGGACCTCGGCGTGCAGATGAACCGCGACTCGACGCTTGTCAGCTATGTCGAGAAACTCGTGTGGTTGCTGACAGGGAACTTCGGCAAGCCAGGGGCCGCCTACGTGCCATCGGGGCTGTCGGCCATTGGCCGGGATCGCGGGTATCCGTTCGGTGAAGGGCCCCGCAGCCCTGTCGTGGGAGCACCGATCATCAGCGGGCTGGTGCCTTGCAACGTCGTCGCCGACGAGATCCTCACCGACCACCCCGCCCGGTATCGCGCGATGATCGTGGAGAGCGCCAACCCCGCCCACTCGCTGGCCCAGTCAACCCGGATGCGCGAGGCTCTGCGGTCTCTGGACCTGTTGGTGGTGATCGACGTCGCCATGACGGAGACCGCACTTCTGGCCGACTATGTGCTGCCCGTGCCGACGCAGTTCGAGAAGTACGAAGCGACGTTCTTCACCTTCGACTTCCCGCAGAACATCTTCCATCTGCGCCACCCGGTCCTTGAGGCCCCGGCGGGGCTGCTCACCGAGCCTGAGATCCACGCTCGATTGGTCGAGGCGGCGGGCGCTCTTGGCGAGGCGGACTATGCGCCGCTGCGCGAGGCGGCCGCAGTCAGCCGGGAAGCCTTCGCGCAGGCCTTTCTGCCGCTAATGGCAGATCCCGGGATGCGACGCCTCGCTCCGGTTCTGCTCTACCGAACGTTGGGCCCAACCTTGCCTGACGATGCGTCCTCGGCGGCGGTGCTCTGGGCGGCAGCACATCAGGCGGCGATGGCCAACCCGGACGGCATGCGTAATGCGGGATACGGGCAGGCACCCGCCGCTGGGGAGTTGCTTTTCGATGCGATCCTGGCTGGCGAGCACGGCATCGTGACCACAGTGGATGACTACGACGCTTCCTGGCAGCGACTGCCTCGGGAGCGGATCCTGCTCGAGGTGCCCGAACTGCTGAGGCAGGTCGCGGCGCTACGCGATCGCCCGGCGCCCCAACCGGATCCGCAGTTCCCCTTCGTGCTGTCGGCCGGGGAACGTCGAGCATTCACCGCCAACACGATCATGCGCGACCCGTCGTGGCGTCTGCGCGATGCGGAGGGAAGGCTGCGGATCAGCACGGCCGATGCCGAGTCGTTGGGGGTCAGTTCCGGCGATCTGGTACGCCTCACCACCCGCGCCGGCAACGCACACGTCGCCGTGGATGTCACAGACACCATGCGGGTCGGGCACGTTTCGTTGCCCAACGGCCTGGGCCTCACCGTCGACGGGCAGTCGACCGGCGTGGCTCCGAACGAGCTCACGCTGACTGAGGACCGTGATGAGTGGGTGGGGACCCCGTGGCACAAGCACGTTCCGGCCCGCGTGGAGTCCCTTGGCCCTACTCCTGCATGGCTCCCAGATTGAGGATGTTGCCGTCGGGATCCTTGAACCACGCCGACTTCATCCCCTCCATCACGGCCACACCGTCCACCCACTCGACGCCCTCCCACTCGAATTCGTCGAACGTCACCCCGCCGTCCCGC
>JALOLM010000436.1 GCA_025455985.1 Candidatus Nanopelagicales bacterium
GGCCAGCACCGTGCGCCGTCCATCCCCGACGTGCTCATCGCCGCCACCGCCGAACTGGCCGGGCTGACCGTGCTGCACCTCGACAAGGACTTCGAGCTCATCGCTGGCATCACCGGGCAGCCCACTGAGCGACTCCAGTCCTGAGGTCAACTGGACCACGCGGCCAGGTCCGCCTGACCAGCGTCCTACCGCCGCGAAACGCGCGGCTGCTCCGGGCTTGATCTCTCGCTCAACCGATGTCGTCCAGCAGCGGTGCCAACTGGTTGTCGACGATGTCTCGGATCATGTCCGGGTTGACGCGGAAGTACTCGTGGACGACCACACTACGCAGTCCGGCGATTGAGGGCCACGGAGTGCCTGCGTGGTCGCGCTTGAAGTCGTCCGGCAAGGCCTTGACCGCCTCACCGATGACGGCCAGGTTGCGCAGGATGGCGTCGTACGCCATCTCGCCAAGCTCTGCCGAGTCAAGATGGTCGCGGTAGGCCATGCAACGAGCAATCGCGGCTTGGATGTCCTCCATGCGCTCGGCGTCCGTGCGGCTCACACCGCCACCGCATCCACCAGTGCGCTGGCCGAGACCGCGTCGCGCAGCAACGTTGCCGCCACGACATCGACTCGGACGTCCAGCAACTCGCTTAGCTCCTCGGCGAGCCCGGAGACACGCAGCAACTCGTTGCCCGCGCCGGGAACCAGGTCGACGAGAAGATCCAGATCGCTGTCGTCGCCAGCGTCGCCGCGGGCCACTGATCCAAATAGGCGTGGGTTGGTGGCCCCGTACTGGTCCAGCAACTCCGCGATGCGACTCCGGTGGGATTCGAGGGCAGAACGCAGCCGCACCGTCGCGACGCTCGCCTCCCTCATGACACAAGCGTAGCCACGAGTCTGTGGCCACGGCACTGCGCTCGCCAGAGGAGGCGCCGCGTCGCAGTAGTCGTCGCCGATTCATCGGCGGATCCCTGATCCAGACGCCGGCCGTCGAGGGCGCCCCTATCGCCGCGTACCGTCCCGGTCAGCGGCGGTGCGTCATTGCGCCGCGTGTGACCCGGCCAGAGGCGGATGACGCGCGCTTCCGCCGTGATGACTGCGGCTCGCGGCGCCAGAGAGGGCCTCACTTGGCCAGCCCGCTCAGGAAGGTGTCCATTCGTTGGGCGGCGTCGGCTTCCTGACTCGTTCAGGGTCGGATGTGCTTGACCACGGTGCCTGTTGCCCCGGACGCAGGGGCAACCACGGTGGCCGGGGCGACCCGCCGGTCAGCCCCTGCAACGTGTCCGGCGAGGGAATTGAGTGATCGTGGCTCCGCTGATCTCGGCGCGGGCGCGGGCGCGGTCGTCCCGCTCCCGGGCGTCTCAACCGGCGTTAGCCAGCTCGGCCTCGATGGTGGCCATGATCGATGGGAAGTAGTGCTCCAGGGTTCGGGGCACGATGTCCGTGTCGACGAGCAGGTAGCCATGTGCGATGCGGTTGCGCATGCCCACACGAGCGGCCATGCGTCGCCGAACAGCCGATCCCGGATAGCGGTGTCCAGCTGGACCAGCGCCTCAAGCCCGGCGGATAGCCGCATGCAGATCGCATCGATCACCCGCTGGTCCTCCAGGTCGCCCTGAGCGTGCCGGCGCATCAACGCGAAGTGGGTCCGAGCCTCCCACAGCGAATCCTCCGGTGTCCGCGTCACAGGGTCACCCCTTCGGCGAGAACGCGATCGCTCAGGTCGGCGCGCAGGGCCGCCACGGGTAGGTCGACGTCAGCGCCGAGCAGCTCTGACAGCCGTAGTTCCAACGCGCCGAGTTCCATCAGGCCCATCGGCGTATTCATGTCGAACAGCAGGTCGATGTCTGACCTCCATGCTCGGCGCCCGTGGCGACCGCGCCGAACACCGGGACGTTGCTGCCTCCGGCCCGGTCGATCAGTCCCCGTACCTCGCGCGCATGCCGACGCAGTCGCAGTGCCAGAGGGCCGTGGCCGTGGAAGCGCAGCAGGCGGGACACCTCGGGCTGGCTGCGCCCGATCAGCGGGCGATCTGTGCTGGGTGAGGCCCTGCCTTGCCGCCTGGCGAATGGCCTGCACCAACTGGGCCCGTGCATCGCGAACCACCTCGTCGCTGGGCCGGCAACCTCTGCCAGGTCCATTGCCGCAGGCAACGGTCAGCAGCGGCGAGATCCCTACCGGCCATGAGAGAGTGCCGCACGCGACGTTCCGCGGGATCGAGACGGAGACACCATGACTGTGCCGGCGGCACCCCTCACCTGGCCCGCCCACGACCCTGCTACCCACCGATGGCTACCCGAGCGGTCTACCCCGATTGCCCCCGAGCGCGTCGAGCTCCTGCTCGCCGCCGAGTGGGAGCGGTTCACCGCCGGCACCGCAGCCTCGGGTGCGCACAACGTCCGGGCGAGCAGAACGCTGCCGCTCGGGGTGACTTCCTCGTTCCAGCACTGGGAGCCCTACCCCATCTCCATCCAGTCGGCGCGGGGTGCCTGGCTGACCGACGTCGACGGCCGGCAGCTGCTGGACCTGTCG
>JALOLM010000085.1 GCA_025455985.1 Candidatus Nanopelagicales bacterium
CGGCTTCGGGGTTCTGCACCGTGAGCAGGCCAGTGTGACCGACGTGGCGAAGTTGTTGCCGAACGCCGCGGGACGTCTGGTGGAGAAGGAGATCACCTCGTTCGCGACCGTCTTGAAGAATCCGGCTCGGCCCTACACGGTCGTCCTGGGTGGGTCCAAGGTGTCGGACAAGCTCGGCGTGATCGACAATCTGCTGAAGTCCGTGGACCGCCTCATCATCGGCGGTGGGATGTGCTTCACATTCCTGGCCGCCCAGGGCCACGCCATCGGTGATTCGTTGTTCGAGGCCGACTGGGTGGATGCGTGCCTGCAGATCCTCAAGGATGCTCAAGGGGCAGGTGTCGAGGTGATGCTGCCGACCGACATCGTGATCGCCCAGGACATCGACCCACTGGCGGCCACGGAGGTCGTCAAGGTTTCCACGGGTATCCCCGACGGCTGGAAGGGTCTGGACATCGGTCCTCAGACGGCAGCGGCGTATGCCCAAGCGGTTCTCGACTCCGCCACGGTTGTGTGGAACGGGCCGATGGGCGTGTTCGAGGTGGCCCCGTTCGCGGCGGGCACCAAGGCGGTTGCTGAAGCGCTCGCGCAGACTGCGGGTTTCACGGTCGTGGGTGGGGGTGACTCGGCCGCAGCGGTCAGACTGCTCGACGTGGACGCCGACGCCATCGATCACATTTCAACAGGCGGCGGAGCCAGCCTGGAGTTGTTGGAGGGCAAGACTCTGCCCGGTATCGCCGTTCTGGAGGACGTATGAGCCGCAAGCCGCTGATGGCGGGCAACTGGAAGATGCACCTGAACCACCTCGAGGCCATCGCCTTGGTCCAGAAGATCGCCTTCTTGCTCAAGGATGATGACTACGCGGCCGTCGATGTTGCCGTGCTGCCGCCGTTCACGGATCTGCGCAGTGTGCAGACGCTGGTGGAGGGCGACAAGCTGCACATCACCTACGGTGCACAGGATGTATCCGAGCACAAGGCCGGTGCCTACACCGGCGAGGTGGCTGGACACATGTTGTCCAAGTTGGGCTGCACCTATGTGACCGTCGGGCACAGCGAGCGCCGTTCGTACCACCACGAGAGCGACGCCGTGGTCAACGCCAAGGCGAAGGCTGCCCTCGAGAACGGTTTGTCTCCCATCGTGTGTGTCGGTGAGCACCTCGACGTGCGTCAGGCTGGTAACCACGTGCAGCACGTGACCGACCAGCTGGTGGGCAGCCTCGCCGGGCTCACGGAGGAGCAGATGCTCTCGGTGGTCATCGCCTACGAACCGGTTTGGGCGATCGGGACCGGCGAGGTGGCCTCGCCAGAGGACGCCCAAGAGGTATGTGGTGTCGTGCGGGAATGGGTCGGCGAGACCTACGGTGCAGGTGTGGCCGAACAGGTCCGCGTGCTCTACGGCGGTTCGGTGAAGTCGTCCAACATTGCCGGCATCATGGCCAAGCCGGATGTCGACGGGGCGCTGATCGGTGGTGCGAGTCTTGACGCCGACGAGTACGCGACGATTGTGCGGTACCGCCTCCACCCGCAGACCGATGCGTGAGGTTACTCTGGGCTGTACCCGAAAAGGAAGGACAGCCAGGTGATTCTCGCTCTTGAGATCCTGCTGCTTGTCACGAGTGTGCTGCTGATAGTGCTGGTGCTGCTGCACAAGGGCAAGGGCGGTGGCTTGTCCGACCTCTTCGGCGGGGGCGTCAGTACCTCGTTGGGCGGATCCAGTGTCGCCGAACGCAACCTAGACCGTGTGACAGTGGGAGTCGGCCTGATCTGGGCGGCGACGATCATTGCCCTCGGGCTCATCACCAAGTCCTGAACGGAAGGTTTTCGCGTGGCCGGAGGAAGTGCGATCCGAGGCAGCCGGGTTGGCGCCGGACCGATGGGCGAAGCCGAACGGGGGGAAGCCGCTCCACGCAAGCAGATCCCGTTCTACTGCGCCAACGGCCATGAGAGCCGTCCGAGTTTCGCTCAGGACGCTGCAGCGCCCACCGAATGGGATTGCCCACGTTGCGGATTGCCCGCTGGGCAGGATCGCGACAATCCCCCTGCACCACCCAAGGTCGAGCCGTACAAGACCCATCTCGCCTACGTCAAGGAGCGACGCACCGGCGGCGAGGCCGATGCGCTGCTCGACGAGGCGATGAAGAACCTGCCCGAGGTCTGACGGTCCGCACTGTCGCGGGTACTAGGCGTTTGCAGCCGACGGCCTGTAATCTTCCCGCGTGGAGTTCGACGACAACAAAGTCGATCTGTCCGGAGTCCAGGACCAGCGCGACGGGCGGGGTTCCGGAGGGCGTCGCACTGGCGGCATCGGTCCCGGTCATGTGGCCATGGCCGGGGGGCTGTCCAAGATGCTCGGTGGCGGCGCCGGTTTGACACTCGTGATCCTGTTGCTGCTCGGCATGTGCAGCCTCGGTGGCGGTGAAGTCCCGCTCACCGACGCTGACGCCGGTTCGTTCCAGGTGCCTGGGTCTGCGCAGGGGGTCAACGGGTCCCTTGCGCAGCGCTGCCCGGTGGATGCGGCGGATGGTGCGATCGACGATCCTGACTGCCTGCTGGTGAAGGCGTACAACGAGGCCAACGAGGTGTGGGGCTCGGTCTTCGCATCGTCTGGTCAGCAACTGCGACCACCGGGTCTGACTTTCTTCGACGGGGCGACTCGCACCGCCTGCGGACCGGCCGACACCAATGTGGGGCCGTTCTATTGTCCCGGCGACGAGCGCATCTACTTCGACCTGGGCTTCACGCGACAACTGGAACAACTCGGGGTTCGCGGGCAGTACGCGATGGTCTACATCATGGCCCACGAATACGGCCACCACCTGCAGAGTGTGCTGGGTATCGAACGGCAGGTGCGGCGTGCGCAGCAGGCCGATCGTCGGTCCTCGAATGCCTATAGCGTCGGCATGGAGCTGCAGGCGGACTGCCTCGCAGGGGTATGGGGCAGGCAGGCCAACGACATGGGAAACGTACGGATCACGCCGCAGGAGTTTCAGCAGGCGTCCGCCGCAGCGGCTGCTGTGGGCGACGATCGCATCATGCAGCAGTCCGGCGTCCGCGTGAACCCCGAACGGTTCACCCACGGTTCTGCAAGGCAGCGACAGGACTGGTACAGCCGCGGCTATGACACCGGGGACATCAACGCGTGCGACACCTTCACGCAGTTGGGGCTGCGTCTGTGACCCCGGTTGTGTGAAGCAGGTCGCCTACGACTGTCTGGGGCTCAGGCGTTGCTACGCACGCCCGGGGGCAGGTGGACTGCGGCCGCCTCGTCCACGGCCAGCCGGGTCATGCTCCGACCGCGCACGCCGGCAGCCGGAACAGCCAGCGGCCCCGGATCGTTGATCAACAGACCCACCGCGTCTGCCTTGCCGGCCCCGGAGGCGATAAGCACTATCTCCTCGGCGGTGTTGATCGCCTCGAAGGACAGGGAGATCCGCACCGGCGGGGGTTTGGGGGAGTCCGTGACGGCGAATGCGGTCCGCGTCTCGCGCAGCCCGGGGTGTTCGGGGAATAGCGACGCCACGTGGCCGTCCTCACCCATCCCGAGGATGCTGATGCAGAAGCGCGGTGCCGGGGCGGCGAACTCGGCGAGTTCAGCGGCATAGACCCGAGCACCCGCAGCGGCGTCTGGCGTGCCATCCGGGGAGGGCATGGGATGGACGTTGGCGCTCGGTACGTCGACGACATCGAGTAGGGCGGCCTTGGCCATCGTGTCGTTGCGCTGAGGGTCACCGAAGGGTAGGAATCGTTCGTCAGACCACCAGACGTGCACCCGGTCCCACGCGATGGTGGTATCGGCCAGGCTGGCCAGCGCCCCATGGCCCCCGCGGCCGCCGGTGATGCAGATGTGGGCGACATCCTCCGTGGCTAGCGTGCGCATAATCGCCCCGGCCATGTGGTTGGCGACCGCCTCGGACACCGCGGCAGCATCCGGGTACACACTGATCTGCAGGGCGTTCATGATTGCCCGTCAGGCGTCGCCTCAGCGGTGTGCACGGGTTTGCCGGCCTCGATCTGCACCGCCGCCAAAGCCTCGGCGAAGGTCTCGTCGGGGTCGAGCCGACGTAGCTCCTCCCCGATGAGGTCGCGTAGGTCGCGACGGGCCAATGGCACGTCGTGGGCGTTGACTCCGGGTCGGGACAGCCGTCCGGTGCGGCCGTCAGGCCGTGACAGCATGATGGGACCGGCCTCGGTGTGGATCGTGACCGCGGTGATCCCGGGGCCCTGACTTCGGTGCAGCGCAACCGGCACACCGAGCCGGTTGCCGAGCCAGGCCGCCAGCAGGGCCGACGACGGATTGGAGCGTTCCGAACTCACATCAACACCTGTGATCGGCGCAAATGGCAGGTCGAGTGCAGCCGCCAGCATGGATCGCCACACAGTGGTTCTGGTCCAGGCGAGGTCGGTGTCACCGGCTGTGTACCCGGCTTTCCGCTCTAGTAGGGCATGCATGGGGTGATGCTGTGCGGCGGCATCGGTGATGCGTCGCTGGGCCATCCTCCCGATCGGGTCCTCTGAGGGCACGGCCGGGCAGGCCGTCGGCCACCACACGACTACCGGGGTATCGGGCAGAAGCAGCGGCAGCGCCACGGAGGCCGCGTGATCGGCCAGCTCGCCGCGCAAACGCAGGCGGACGGTCTCCCCGGGACCCATCGCGTCGCCCACGTCGATGTTCGCGTCGAGTTGCGGGTCGACGCGCCCGGGCCGCGGGATCACGGTGATGATGCGGCAGGGATGCTCCCTGGCGGAGAACGCTGCGGCACGAGTCGCGTCGGACTGGTTCTCCTCGTCAGTGACGATGATCAGCGTCAGGACCATGCCCGTGGAGGTAGCCCCGATGCTGTGCCGCTGGGCGTTGATCGTGCGCACGATCTCACTGGTGGTCGTCTTCTCGAGTCGTGTGGTCATGGGCGTCGCCAGACCCGGCCGTCCCGGGCCAGCATCTCGTCGCTGCCCGACGGTCCACACGTGCCCGACTCGTAGGTCTGTGGTGTGCCATGGCTGGCCCAATGGTTCAGCACCGGATCCAGGATCCTCCAGGACATCTCCACCTCCTGGTGCCGGGGGAACAGCGGTGGGTCGCCGAGCAGCACGTCGAGGATGAGCCGCTCGTAAGCCTCCGGGCTGGACTCGGTGAACGAGTCACCGTACATGAAGTCCATGGTCACGTCGCGCACCTCCATCTGGGTGCCCGGCACCTTGGAGCCGAACTTCATGGTGATTCCCTCATCGGGCTGCACCCGGATGACGAGGGTGTTGGAGCCGAGTTCCTGAGTGTCGGTTGTGGCGAAGGGCAGGTGAGGCGCCCGCTTGAACACCACCGCGATCTCCGACACCCGCCGGCCTAGACGCTTGCCCGTGCGCAAGTAGAACGGCACTCCCGCCCAGCGCCGGGTGTCCACGTGCACGGTGATCGCCGCGTAGGTCTCAGTGGTCGACGTCGCGGGGATGTTGGCCTCTTGCATGTATCCGAGGACCTCCTCACCGCCCTGCCAGCCTGGCCCGTATTGCCCCCTGGCCGTATAGGCATCGAGGTCATCGGGCAGCACCACCGAGGCGAGAACCTTCTCCTTCTCGATCCGAACGTGTTCTGCCGAGAAGCTGACCGGCTCCTCCATCGCGGTCAGTGCCATGAGTTGCAGGAGGTGGTTCTGGATCACGTCCCGGGCCGCGCCGATGCCGTCGTAGTAGCCGGCCCGGCTGCCGATGCCGATGTCCTCCGCCATCGTGATCTGCACATGGTCGATGTAGTTGCTGTTCCAGATCGGCTCATAGAGCGTGTTCGAGAACCGTAGGGCCAACAGGTTCTGGACAGTCTCCTTGCCCAGGTAGTGGTCGATCCGGAAGATGGAGCCGCTGGGAAAGACTTCGCCGAGAACGGCGTTGAGCTCTTGGGCGCTTTGCAGATCGTGTCCGAACGGTTTCTCGACAACCACCCGTCGCCACCCGCCGCGCTCTTCGGACGCGAGGCCCGATCGCTTCAGTTGCTGGACCACCAGCGGGAACATCCCCGGAGGGATGGACAGGTAGAACGCGGTGTTGCCGGCGGTGCCTCGCTGATTGGCCAGATCGGTCACGGTCGCAGCAAGTGCATCGAACGCGGCGTCGTCGGTGAAATCCCCCGCGACGAAGCGGAAGCCCTGCGCGAGCTGATTCCAGACGTCCTCACGGAACTCGGTGCGGGCGTGTTGACGCACGGAGTCGTGGACTTCCTGTGCGAAGTCCTCTTCGCTGTACTCGCGCCGGGCGAACCCGACCAGGGCGAACGACGGGGGGAGCAGTCCCCGGTTGGCCAAGTCGTAGACAGCCGGCATCAGTTTCTTACGGGACAGGTCTCCCGTGACCCCGAAGATGACCAAGGCACACGGACCGGCGACGCGTGGCAGTCGCCGGTCCGTGAGGCTGCGGAGCGGATTTGCGCTGGTGAAGTCCGCATTCCTCACGAGACTCCCCGGTCCCGGTCGAGGGCGGTCCTCACAGTGGTCAGTAGTTCTTCCCAGGCCACCTTGAACTTGTCGACCCCCTCAGTTTCGAGGGTCTCGAATACATCGTCGAGGTCGATACCGACCGACGCGAGGCCGTCGAACACCTGCTGACTCGCCGGACCGTAGCCGGTGAGTGTGTCACCATCCACGTGCCCATGGTCAGCCACTGCCCGCAGAGTGGGTTCTGGCATCGTGTTCACACAGCCGGGTCCGGCCAGGCCCACCACGTAGAGATCATCGGGGAACGCCGGATCCTTGACCCCGGTCGAGGCCCACAGCGGCCGTTGCGGGCTGGCGCCCGCTGCCGCCAATGCCTGCCACCGCGAGCCGGCTCGGAAGTCCTGGTAGGCCTGCCATGCGAGGCGGGCATTGGCCAGTCCCGCCTGACCTCGCAGCGACGAAGCGTCCTCGGTGGCGATTTCACCGAGCCGGTTATCGACTTCGGTGTCGACCCTGCTGACGAAGAACGAGGCCACGGAGTGGATGTCGGCTATCGACTGGCCTGACTCCAGCCGGCGTTCCAGGCCAGCGGCCCAGGCATCCAGAACCTGCACATAACGGTCAACGCTGAAGATGAGGGTGACGTTGACACTGATGCCCTCGGAGAGTGCTTGCGTGATGGCAGGCAGTCCCTCAACGGTCCCAGGAATCTTGATCAGCAGATTCGGCCGGTCAACCTCATGCCACAGTGCACGTGCTTGCTCGATCGTGTTCGCTGTGTCGCGTGCGAGCCGCGGATCCACTTCGATGGACACTCTGCCGTCGACGCCGTGCGTACGGGCGGCGACGTCGGCCATCACATCGCAGGCGTCGCGCACGTCCTGGGTGGTCATCTCCCGCACCGCGAGGTCGGCGTCGGCGTCACCGCTGGCCAGGCTCGCGATCTGGGGCGCGTAGGAGGCCGCCCCGGTCGAGATGGCCTTGGCGAAGATCGACGGGTTCGTGGTCACACCGACGACATGATCGTCCGTGATCATGCGGGCCAGTCCGCCGCTGGTCAGCCGGCTGCGATCGAGGTCGTCGAGCCAGATGGAGACCCCGAGGTCCGAGAGGGCCTGCAGTCTGTCGGTCATGGGCGTTCCTCCTTAGACGCAGACGCTATCCGCACCGGGACGGCTTCGCGCAGCGAGTTTGGTCACGACTGGTCCAGGCAGGCACGAGCGGCCGCGACGACAGCGTCGGAGGTGATGCCGAACTCCTCGTAGAGCGTCTGGTACGCGGCCGACGCACCGAAGTGCTCCAGACTCACCGTGCGCCCCTGGGTGCCCACGTACTTGTACCAGGACATGGCCCGGCCTGCCTCGACGCTCACCCGCGCGGTGACCGCGCTGGGGAGAACCGATTCGCGATATTC
>JALOLM010000086.1 GCA_025455985.1 Candidatus Nanopelagicales bacterium
GGCGACACCCCCGACCGCCGGCATAGCCGCCAGGGATCAGACTGCTCAGACGCCTGAGTACGAATGCAGGCCGCTGGCGAAGAAGTTCACACCGAAGTAGTTGATCAAGAACGCCGCGAAGCCGATGAGTCCGATGACCGCTGCTTTGCGTCCCTTCCACCCGGCCGTCGATCGCGCGTGCAGATAGCCGGCGTAGACGACCCACGTGATGAACGCCCAGGTCTCCTTGGGGTCCCAGCCCCAGTAGCGGCCCCAGGCGTTCTCGGCCCAGATCGCCCCGGCGATGACCGCGAAGGTCCAGATCGGGAACACGAAGGCGATTGTGCGGTAGGCCAGCGCGTCCAGTCGCTCGGCGTCGGGCAGACGAGAAGCCAGACCCCGGTCTGAGGTTCCGCGGTCCTCGGCCCGCTGCCGGATCAGATAGGCCCCTATGAAGCCCGCGGACAATGTGAAAGCACCGCCGGAGATGGCCGCGGCGCTCACGTGGATGACCAGCCACCACGACTTCAGCGCGGGAACGAGTTGGGCGGACTCGGTGTACAGCAATGTGACCGCGACCCCGAGGGTGAGCAGCACCGCCCCGACCACCCAGACGCCAAGCCAGCGCAGGTCGCTGCGGGAGGCGGCCACGAGGTAGACCAGCGCCACGGCGATGGCCGCACCGAGGGAGAACTCGTACATGTTGCCCAACGGGAAACGACCGGCAGCCATCCCCCGGAACACGAAGCCGGCGATCAGCAGCACGGTGGCCAGCCAGGTCAGGGACAGCGCGATGTTCCCGCTTCGCCGTCCTGGCTCATCCTCAACGGCTGCGTCCGACGCCTCTTCGCCGGGCGCCCCGACGAGGACCGGCTGCTTGGCCGCCAGCGGTACTCGGCGGGCTGCCAACGACGCGGCGAAGGCGAACAGCGCCAGCGTGTAGACCAGCATCGCCGCGTAGACCGCAGCATTGCTCAGTTGCGCCATCTCAGGTCTCCGACTTCTCGAGCAGGGCACTGATCTCGCGGACGTCGTCATGGACGCGCCCGCTGCCGGACTTACTCAGACCGGCCACTTCGGCCACTGTATCCGGCTGTCCGGACACCCGGACCCAAACCCTGCGCCGGTGAAGCAGCAGGGACATGCTGACGCCGATGATGACCAAACCGGCGGCCACCAGCGCCAGCCACCGGCCGGGGTCATGAGCCAGCGACACATTGGCGAAATCACGGAAGCCTGTGAACTCCACGGTGGTGCCGTCCGGCAGCTCCCAGGTCTGGCCCGGCGCCAGCGAGGTGGTGCCGATTCGGTCCAGATTGTCGGTGTCCAGACGGTAGACGTTGCCGCCGGTCTTGACGTCTCCGGTGAAGGCACCCAGGAACAACATGGGGTTCTGGGCTTCGGGGAACGTGGAGATCGGGCCCTGCACCGGGTCGATCGTGGCGGTCGGCAGGAACAGCCCCGTGAGCGCAAAACCGGGGTCGAGGTCGGGGAGTTTGACCACACCGGCGCTGGTCAGGTTGCCGTCGCGCGGCAGGAACACCACCGGATCGTCATAGACCACCGTGCCGTCGGCTGCGGTGATCTTGATCTCAGGGGCGTACCCATGACCGGTCAGGAACACCTTGACCCCGGGCAGCACCAGCGGGGAGTTGACGCTGAACTGCTCTGTCACCGTCGGCGCTCCAGGTCGCTCGGTGACCTCCGCTGTCGCCTCGAACTGTGTGGGCGCCCCGCGCTGCTGGCCGGACTGCTGGAAGGAGGCGGTGAAGTCCTGAAGCACCACGGAGAACGGCGCGATTTGGTCGGGATTCACCAGGCGGCCTTTGCGGAAGGAGTCGAACTGGGTCAAGGATCCGGTGAACCCGTTGCCCTCCACGACGATCACCTTCGCCGACCATCCGAACAGCCCGCCGGCGGCCACGGCCAGCAGCAGGAAGATGAAGCACAGGTGGAACAGCAGGTTCCCGACCTCGTGCAGGTATCCCTTCTCCGCCGCCAGAGAATTGCCGTCGCGGCGCACCCGCCAGTTGCTGTTGCGCAGGTACGACTCGGCGGTGTCGAGTGCATCCTCAGCGCACGCGACCTCGGCATAGGCGGGCATCCGTCCCAGCCGGGAGGGTGCGGCCGGCGGCGGCATCCGCGACGTCTTGATGAAGTCGTAGGTCCGGGGAATGATGCAGCCGACCAGGGACACGCACAACAACAGGTAGATCGCGGCGAACCAGGGAGCGGCGAACACGTCGAACATTCCGAACCGGTCCAGCCAGGCGCCGACCCCGGGGTTGGCGGCCAAGTAGTCCTCGACCGCGGCGGCGTCCGTGCCCCGCTGCGGGAAGACCGAACCCGGGATGCTGGCCAGGGCCAGAAGGAGCAGCAGGACCAAGGCGGTGCGCATGCTGGTCAAAGTGCGCCAGCCCCAGCGCAGCCAACCGGTCACGCCCAACTTCGGCCCCCCGGTGCTGGGCGCGCGCTCGACGGTGGCGGTCACAATCCCACCTCGAACGCACTGGCCCACACCCGCATCCACACGGAGATCTCGTTCCACAGTCCGGTGACGAGTAGCACCCCGATGACGATCAGGGTGGCTCCCCCGAAACGCAAGACCCACAGCGAGTGCCGGCGCAGCCAGGCGACGGTACCGGCCATCCGGCGGAACGCCAGGGCAATGATCAGGAAAGGGACCCCCAGGCCTATGCAGTAGGCCAAGGACAGCAGTGCCCCGCGCAATGCCGAGCCTTCCGAGAAGACCAGCGCTTGCACGGCCGCTAGTGTCGGGCCGATGCACGGCGTCCAACCCAGGCCGAACAGCACGCCCAGGACGGGAGCCGTCCAGATACCGAGGCTCGGTGAGACATGCCACCGGACGTCGCGCTGCAGCCAGGGCAGGGCTCCCATGAAGCCGACGCCGAGAACGATGATGATCACTCCAAGAACCCTCTGGATCGGCTCCTGGTACTGCAGGAGCACTTCGCCGGCGTAGCCGAGCAGCGCCCCGTAGGAGATGAAGACCAGCGAGAAGCCCAGGATGAAAAGTCCGACACCGGTGAGGATCTTGCTGTGTTTGGGGGTGACCGGTTCCTCGAGTTCGGCGCCGGTGACGCCGGTGACCACACCGACGTATCCGGGCACCAACGGCAGGACACACGGCGAGGCGAACGAGACAAATCCGGCCAGTAGGGCCAGCGGGATCGCCAGCAGCAGCGATCCACCGGTGACCGTCTCCGCCACGCTCACGAAGAGCCTCCGGCCTCAGCGCTCAAGTCCTGCAGTGCGGTGTCCAGTTCGGTGGCGTCCACAGCTCCGAGGAAGCGCCCCGCGACCCGGCCCTCACTGTCGATGAGCAGGGTCGAGGGGATCGCCTGGGGTGGCAGGCTGTCGGAGAACTGCAAGACGAGTTGGCCGTTCGGGTCCGGCAAGTTGGGGTAGGTGATCCCGTACTTCTCGACGAAAGCCCGGGCGGCGCCGTCGGTGTCGCGGGTGTCGAGGCCCAGGAAGTTGACGTCGGGGTTCTGCTTGCTGACCGCGACCAGTTCGGGGGCCTCGGCGCGGCACGGGGCACACCACGACGCCCAGACGTTGATGACCCCGGGCGATCCGATCCATTCAGAGGTGTCCACCGGCTCGCCGTTGAGGTCGGTACCGGTCAACACCGGCGCCGGCTTGCGCTGGTCGGCTGGCAGGATCACCGAGGATCCGTCACCGGCGACAAAACCGGTCGAATCACCCACGTCGGCGGCATCTTGGGAGCACCCGGCCAGCACCAGCAGGGCCAGGAGAAGACCTGACCCCAACCATGCCGAACGTACACGCACCTAGGCGCCGACCCCCTTGGTCGACTGCGGGTACAACGCCGCGGCCGGTTCGGTGTAGACGATGGAGACCAGGCGGTCGTCCTCGAAGGTCAGAGAGGTCAGTGAGGCAAGGTTGCACTGACGCTTGCGCGGGTCGTGGACGAAGGACCGGCCCTCGGCGTCCAGGCGGGCGATCCACACCGGCAACTGGTGACTGACCAGGACGGCCTCATGCCCGCGGACCCTGCGTTTGGCGTCGGTCACCGCGGCGCGCATACGGGCAGCAACATCCACGTACGGCTCGCCCCACGAAGGCTTGAACGGGTTGTACAGGTAGCGCCAAGCGCGAGGCTGTCGCAGAACGCCATCGCCGACCGACACCCGCTGCCCCTCGAACACGTTGTCGGCCTCGATGATCCGGTCGTCGATGACCGGGGTTAGATCGAAGGCCTGGGCAATCGGGGCGGCGGTCTCCTGCGCCCGGTCCAACGGCGACGAGACGATCTCCACGATGTCGCGTCCCTCGAGTGCAGTGGCGGCCATCTGCGCCATCTGCTGACCCACGTCAGAAAGGTGGAAGTCCGGCAGCCGCCCGTAAAGGATCTTGTCCGGGTTGTAGACCTCGCCGTGGCGCAGCAGGTGGACGGACGTGCGCTGGGTCATCGGGATTCCTCCCCGGATCTGGCGGCGGCTTCAGCGGCGGCGGGGAGAGCCCGGGCCACCACCTCCAATGCTGACTCATCGTGCGCGCTGCTGACGAACCAGGCCTCGAACGCCGACGGGGGAAGGCTCACACCGGCATCCAGCATGGCCGCGTGGAACACCGCAAATGCCCTGGTGTCCTGCTGCTGCGCCTGCTCGTAGTCGGTCACCGGCTCGTCGCGGAAGAAGACGCTGAAGAGGCTGCCTGCACGCTGCACCGTATGCGCAACGCCGGCCCGGTCCAAGGCCTCGTGGGTCATGCTCACGACCGCATCGGCAGCGGCGTCCACACCCGGGTAGTCGGCGTTTCGAAGCATCGCCAGACCCGCCGCAGTCGCGACCGGATTGCCCGACAGGGTGCCGGCCTGATACACGGGGCCCTGCGGCGCGAGCATCTGCATGACATCTGCGCGGCCCCCGAACGCGGCGACCGGCAACCCCCCACCGATGACCTTCCCGTAGGTGTACAGGTCCGCGGGAATCCCTTCAATGCCGAACCAGCCGGCAGGCGAGACCCGGAAACCGGTCATGACCTCGTCGCTGATCAGAAGCGTGCCGTGCTGCGCGCACAGATCCGCCAGACCCTGGCTGAATCCCGGTGCCGGTGGTACCACGCCCATGTTGGCGGGCACGGCCTCGGTGATGACCGCGGCCACCTCGTGCTGCTCGAGCGCCTCGGCCACCGCCGCCAGATCGTTGTAGGGCAGGACCAGGGTCTGCGCAGTCTGGTCGGCAGTCACGCCCGCGCTGTCCGGCAGCCCGAGGGTCGCGACGCCGCTACCGGCCGACGCGAGCAGACCATCGGAGTGGCCGTGGTAGCAGCCCGCGAATTTCACGATCGCGTCCCGGCCGGTGAAGCCGCGGGCGACCCGGATCGCACTCATCGTGGCCTCGGTACCGGAGTTGACCAGGCGGACCTGCTCCACCGGGCCGACCCGCTCAGTGATGAGTTCGGCCAGCTCCACCTCGTTCGGATGCGGGGCACCGAACCCGAGGCCGGACGCGGCTGCCCGCTGGACTGCCTCGACGACCGCCGGATGGGCATGACCGAGCAACGCCGGTCCCCATTGACCCACCAGGTCCACATAGGTGTTGCCGTCGACGTCGGTCACGTAGGGACCGCGGCCGCTGGTGAAGAACACCGGATGACCGCCGACTGCCCGGAAGGCGCGGACCGGGGAGTTGACTCCGCCGGGGGTGACCACTTGGGCGCGTTCCAACCACCGTTGCGAGGTGCTGCGCTGCATGAACCGATCGTCGCACGGCCGGGGCTTGGCGGCGCCCGGTGGCCCTGTCGCCGGTTGCCCTGTCGCCGGTGGCCCTGTCACCGGTTGCCGAGGCGCCGGTTGCCCTGTCACCGGTGAGAGGTCCGTCAGCTCGGGTCCTCCGGGGGTGGCGCGGACATCCGGCTCAACAACTGACCAGCCAATACCGAACCCACGACCCACCACACCAGCGCCAAGGTCGTGGAGACGAAAGCCAGTGGTATCGAGGTGAGGAAGACGAGCACCGGTGACAGTGAGCCCAGAACCTGGACCTTGGCGAACTCGCGGCTCGGCTGCGCAATGAACAGCTTGCTCTTGTAGGCCACCGTGAACAGGGCAACTTCCATCGCACTGACGGCAGCGGCGTAGACGGAGAACAACGACACCGCCAAGGGGTTGCCCCAGAACTCCCCGAGCAGCCCGGCCGGAATCGGCAGCAAGGCGATCAGCGCCAAGTACACCAGCGTGGCCAGGACGTATCGCGAGTCCATCCCGCGCAGCGTCATCACGAACCGGTGATTGGCCCGCCAATAGATCGCAACCCAGATGAATGCGACCACGAAGGCAGTAACGGCCGGGCCCTTGTCGACGACCACGTCCCATAGCGCGGACACCGAGTTGGGATCACCCTCCACCTCGGGAATGCCGATCTCCACCGCCGCCAGGGTCAACGCGATTGCGAAGACCGCGTCGGAGAAGAAGATGACGCGATCGAAGGCGACCCCGTCTTCGCGGGGGTAGTACGTGCGAGTCCAGACGGAAGCCATTCCCGCACCCTAGTGTCTGGACATGCCGAAGGGGCCGAACCCAGCGGTCCGGCCCCAACGGGTCGATCAGATGTAATCCTCGCCGCTCTGCGCCCGGGCGACCAGCGACGCCGGCGGCTCGAACCGGTCACCGAACTTCGCGGTCAACTCCTGTGCCCGGGCCACGAACTCGGCCAGACCATAGCCGTTGATGTACTGCAGAACCCCACCGGTCCACGGAGGGAACCCGATGCCGAAGATCGAACCGATGTTGGCGTCCGGCACGTTGCGCAGGACACCCTCGTCGAAGCAGCGCACCGAGTCGATCGCCTCGACGAACAACATCCGCTCCTGCAACTCCGTGAGGTCGATGTCCCGGGGGTCGATGTCCGATCCCCAGGTCTCGGCAAGACCACTCCACAGACCGACCCGCTTGCCCTCTGCGTAGTCGTAGAAGCCGGCGCCGGCCGCCCTGCCGCCCCGCTCGAACTCCAGGACCATCTTGTCGATGACCGGGTACGAGGGGTGTCCGGGGAACTCCCAGCCCTCAGCCTCGGCCGCTTGACGGCTCGCCTCGCGGATCCTGTGGCCCAGAACCAGTGACACCTCGTCGAACAACGCGAGCGGGCCGGTCGGGTAGCCGGCCTGCAGAGCCGCCTGCTCCACCGTCGCGGCGGGGATACCCTCGCCGAGCATCGCGGCAGCCTCACCCATGAAGGTGCCGATCACCCGGCTGGTGAAGAATCCGCGGCTGTCGTTGACAACGATCGGCGTCTTCTTGATCTGCAAGGCCACATCCACGGCCTTGGCGATGGCGGCATCGGAGGTCTGCTCCCCGACCACGATCTCCAGCAGCGGCATCTTGTCCACCGGCGAGAAGAAGTGCATACCGATGAAATCGGCCGGCCGGCTGATCCCTTCGGCAAGGCCAGTGATCGGCAGCGTCGAGGTGTTCGAAGCCAGCAGCGAGCCCTCGGCCATGAACGGCTCGATCTCCGCGTAGACCTTGTGCTTGAGCGACGGGTCCTCGAACACCGCCTCGATGAGCAGGTCCGCGCCCTTGGCATCGGCCGGGTTGTCGGTGGCAGTGATCCGGGCGAGCACCTCATCGGCGGCTTCCTGGGTCATCTTGCCGCGGGACACGGCCTTGGCCAGCAACTTCTCGCTGTAGGCCTTGCCCTTCTGGGCCGACTCCAGCGAGACGTCTTTGAGGATGACCTCCATACCCGCGCGAGCCGACACGTACGCGATGCCGGCGCCCATCATGCCGGCGCCGAGGACCACGATCTTCTGTGCGGTGTACTTCTCGTATCCCTCGGGGCGGCTGCCGCCCTTCATGATCCCCTGCGACCGGTGGCCAGGCTCACGAAGTACTGCGTCTCGATCCGCAGTGCGTTGTCGACGTCCACCTGGGATCCCTCGACAGCCGCGGCCATGATCGCCTCAGGGGCAGGCATCGGCGCGCCCTTGAGTTGCTTGCGAAGGTTCGCGGGGAAGGCGGGAAGCATCGCGGCGAACTTCGGGTTCGACGGCGTGCCACCGGGGATCTTGTAGCCCTTGACGTCCCAGGGCTGCACCGCTTCGGGGTTCGCCTTGATCCACGCCTTGGCTGCAGGGATGAGCTCAGCCGGATCGGCTACCAACTCGTCGACCAGACCGACCTCCAGGGCCGCCGCCGGCTTGCGCCGCTGACCCTGCAGCAGAACCTCCATCAGCGCCTTCTGAAGGCCGAACATCCGCACGGTACGGACGACGCCGCCGCCACCGGGCAGCAGTCCCAACGACACCTCCGGCAGTCCGATTTCGCTGCCTTTCACGTCGAGCGCGATTCGGCGGTGGCACGCCAGCGCGATCTCCAACCCGCCGCCGAGCGCCGCGCCGTTGATGGCGGCCACGACTGGCTTACCGAGGGTCTCCAGCGCGCGGGTCGCGGACTTGAAGGCCATGGATTGCGCAGTCAGTTCCGGCGCATCGGCCACTGTCGCCTTGCTGATCAGGTTCAGATCGGCGCCGGCGAAGAAGGTCTTCTTCGCCGAGGTCAGCACGACGCCTGCGATCTCGTCCTTCTCTGCGACGAGCCGCTCCACCGTCTCAGTGAAACTGCGCTGGAACGTCTCATTCATCGTGTTGGCGCCCCGGCCCGGGTCGTCCATCGTCAGCGTGACGATGCCGTCGGCGTCCTTCTCCCAAGCGATCATGTTCGTCATCTCTTCTCCCTCAGACCCGCTCGATGATCGTGGCCAGGCCCATGCCGCCACCGATGCACAGTGTGACTAATCCGTAGCGACCGCCAGAGCGCTCCAACTCGTCGACCACGGTCCCGAGGATCATCGCCCCGGTCGCGCCGAGCGGATGACCCATCGCGATGGCGCCACCGTTGATGTTGACCTTCTCCATAGGTAGGTCGAAGTCCTTGACCCACTTGAGGACCACAGCCGCAAAGGCCTCGTTGAGCTCCCACACGTCGATGTCGTCGACGGTGAGCCCCGCTAGGCGCAAGGCCTTCTCGGTCGCCGGGGTCGGCCCGGTGAGCATGATCGTCGGGTCGGCGCCGGAGACCGCGGTGGCCACGATGCGAGCTCGCGGCACCATGCCGAAGTCCTTGCCGATCTGCTCGCTGCCGACCACGACCAACGCGGCGCCGTCGACGATTCCCGACGAGTTGCCCGGCGTGTGGACGTGATCGATCTTCTCCACCCAGTGGAACTTCTGCAGGGCGACGGCGTCGAAACCGCCCATCTCGCCGATGCCCGCGAAGGACGGCTTGAGCTTGCCCAGCGACTCCAGCGTGGTGTCCGGACGCATGTGCTCGTCGTGGTCGAGCAAGATCACGCCATTGCGGTCCTTGACCGGAACCACGGACTTGGCGAAGTGCCCAGCGCTCCAGGCCGCAGCCGAGCGCTGCTGCGACTGCACGGCGTAGGCGTCGACGTCCTCGCGGGTGAAGCCCTCAGTCGTGGCGATCAGGTCGGCGCTGATGCCCTGCGGGACGAAGTATGTGTCGTAGGCGGTCTCGGGGTCCATCGCCCACGCTCCGCCGTCCGAACCCATCGGGATCCGGCTCATGCACTCGACGCCTCCGGCGATGACCAGTTGGTCCCAACCGGCGCGCACCTTCTGAGCGGCGATGTTGACCGCTTCCAGTGCTGAGGCGCAGAAGCGGTTGATCTGCGTACCGGCGACAGTGTCGGGCAGGCCGGCGAAGATGGCGGCGGTCTTGGCGATGTCGGCGCCCTGGTCACCGACCGGGGTGACACACCCGAGCACGAGGTCGTCGATCGCATTGGTGTCCATCTGCGGGTGGCGGGCGCGCAACTCGTCGATCAGGCCGGTCACCAGCGTCACGGGCTTGACCCCGTGAAGGGAACCGTTGGCCTTGCCGCGGCCGCGCGGGGTGCGGATCGCCTCGTAGATGTACGCTTCGCTGGTCACGTCGAGCCTCCTGGAATGGCATTTTCGCTCCGGCGCGGAGCGGCGTGTGCGTCATGTTACTGGCAAGTAATAACCGCGACCACCCCACCCCGGGCGGTCAGTCGGCGGCCCGGGGTAGCCAAAGCGGCAAACCAGCAACTGAATCGCCGGAAAACCCCATCGCCTCACCCAGCACCAGCAACTGAGAGGCTGCTGCTGAATTCCGGTCCAGGGAGCGTCGGCGTACTTTTCAGGTTGGGCCGCAGTCTGAAACCCCCTTGATCAACCTGAAAAGTACGGTCTGACGCCCGAAATGTCGCAAAGGTGATGAAATGGGCGTACGTTTTGGGTTGATCAAGGGGGAGCGCCAACCGCAAAAGTACGCAGAACTAGGGCCCGCGCGAGAACCTGGCCCCCCAACAGACAGGCACGCCGCATTCCGCAACTGCCACCCGATTTGCCGGAAAACCGCATCGCCGCGCCTGGCACCACGACCCCCGAGAGCCAAAGCGGCAAACCGGCAACTGAATCGCCGGAAAACCGCATCGCCTCCGAACACAACAGGAGGGGACCCGAATCACTCCGGGTCCCCTCCTTGAGGCAGATTGGCGTCAGCCGGCGAGCGCCTCCTGCAACTTCGTGGTGCACTCCTGGACCTGCTCGGCCTTCGACGGGTCGTCGATCAGTTCTTGGGTGAGCTGCGACGCCGCGTCCTGCAACTCCTGGGCCTGCTGCTGCAACTCCGCCGCGTCACCGGAGGTCGGATCTGCGATCAGTTCCTTGGCCGCGGCCGCGTACTCATCCACCTGCTGGCAGTACTCGTCGACGGCAGAGGTGCTCTCCATCGAGTCGTCCGTCGCTGCCTCAGTCTCCTCAGCCATGGTTTCGGCCGGAGTGGCTGCAGCGGTGGTCTCCGAACTGCTGGTGTCGTCCCCACCGCAGGCGGCCAGTCCGCCGAACAGTAATGGCACGACAACAACAATTCCCAACATCTTCTTCATAACGCCTCCCGAGGGTGTGTGGGCAGACTCTACACAGGATCGATGCCGCAACGGCACCACTGAACGGCTCGCCAAAGGCCGTACTTATGTGACGGCGCCGTTCATCGCCTTGCGCCAGTGGTTTCGGTACGGTGTGGGGCTGGCGGGGTGACGATGGGTTTTCGTGTTGAGCAGCCCAGTTTCACAGATCTTGAGCAGTGCTGATCAGGGCGCTAGCGCACTCGATGCCTCTTGGAGCCTCGCTGTGCACTCTTCGACCTTTTCGTTCTTAGAAGGGTCTTCAAGGAGCTCCTGGGTGATCTGGGAGGCTGACTCCACCAGTTCCTCCTGCAGCTGCCGGAGTTCGGCCTCAGTGCCAGAGCTGGGATCAGCGACGTACTCGTCGATGAGCGCCACAGCCTCGTCGACCTGCTGACAGTAGGCGTCAACAGCCGAACTGGTCTCAGTCGAGTCCTCCGTCATCGCGGGGCTGGCCTCAGCCGTGGTTTCAGCCGGAGTGGCAGCAGCAGTGGTCTCCGAGGTGGAGCTGTCGCTGCCCCCACACGCGGCCAATCCGCCGAACAAGAGCGGCACGACCACGACAACTCCCATCAATTTCTTCATAACGCCTCCCGATTGTGTGAGGGCCGACTCTACACAGGTTCCATGCCATAACGGCACCACTGAGCGGCTCACCCAGTGCCGTACTTACGTCCGCGGACGCCGCTGGTCGGTCCATTGACGCCCGTCCCACCAGCGCAATTGGCTGGGGTCCTCGGGATCGGGGTACCAGGATCCGGGCGTCACCGGCGCCTGATACGCCTGCGTCTGCTGGCCGACGGCCGGGTCGTAGTAGGGGATCCCGGCCACGGGCGGAGGCTTGGAACCTCCGGTCACCGCAGCGATGATCAACCAGATGAGACCTGCGACTCCCAGCAGCGCACCCACGATCGCCAGACCGGTCCAGCCGAAGAAGCCGCTGAGGCTGCCGAAGATCCCTCCGATGGCGTCTGCCAGGGAAGGTCCGAGGACGAGTTGCGCGCCAGTGTCGTCCTCGGATGCGACCGTGTACTCACCGGCCTGTGTCACTTGGAACGAGACCACGCCGACGTATGTGGTGGAACCCAGGGTCAAGGTCGAACTCGAGGCGCCGCAGGAGACACAGGTGGTGACAACGTCACCGCCCGGCCCGGACACGGTGATCGAGTCGGGATCCACTGTGACGAATCCCGGTCGCGAACCCTGGAATCCGATGTTCTCGTAGACGACGTACGTGCCCGGTTCGAGTTGGGTGGAAGAACTTCCGGGAGTCGAGAAGGGCGACCCGATCAAAGTCGTGTTGGCAATCGAGGAGACCGACGACGTGATGCCACCCACCGCGAAGGCGATTCCCACGGCGAACATCACGATACCGACGATCATCAGCACGATCGGCAAGGTCTTGCGCATGCCTACACACTGCCACTTGCGGCACCCGGAACCCAGTCCAGCGGGCAAACGACATTCCGTGCACGTCCCCCTCGGCGTAGTGTCGGCAGAGTGAGCGAGTTCGACGATTTCATTGACGGTTTCTACCCGTACCGCAAGCAGAGCATCAACTACCGGCGCATCCCCGACGAGCCCCGCGACCGCGCAGAGGTGCTCGCTGAGATCAAGGCCATGGCACGCGCAGAAGACTCCATGGGCGATGAAGGCAGAGTCAGCGGCAGCCTGTATTCCGGCGACCACGAGCACTACGGCTACCTCGGCGAGGTGTTCGCCCAGTTCTCTCACGCAAACGTCCTACAGCGCGATATGTACCCCTCAGCGACCAAGTTCGAGGCCGAGATCGTCGCAATGGTCCTGGACTTGGTCAATGGCGACGCCAACGCCTGTGGCGTGGTCACCAGCGGCGGATCGGAGAGCCTGATCACAGCGCTGTACACCTACCGGGAAGCTGCCCGTGAGCGTGGCGTGACCAAACCCAACGTGGTGTGGCCCATCACGGCCCATGTGGCCCTGGACAAGGGCGCCCACTGGATGGGGATCGAAGTCCGCCACGCACCACTCACTGAGGCGTACACCGCCGACGTTGGCGCCATGGCCGACCTGATCGACGACCAGACCATCGCCCTGGTGGGCTCGGCCGGTGACTACGGGCACGGTCTCATCGACCCGATCGAAGAGATCGCAGCCCTCGCGGCGGAACGTGGCATCGGGATGCACGTGGACGGATGCCTGGGTGGACTCCTGTGGCCCTGGGCGGAGGCGCTCGGATACGACATCCCCCTGTGGGACTTCCGGGTTCCGGGTGTCACCTCGATCTCCGCGGACACCCACAAGTACGGCTACGCGCTCAAGGGCACCTCGGCGTTGCTCTACAGGGACAAGGACCTGCGCCGGCACCAGTACTTCACCTACCCCGACTGGCCGGGCGGGCTCTACCTCTCCCCCGGGCTGGCCGGTTCGCGCTCGGGCGGACTTATCGCGTCCACCTGGGCGGCCATGGTGACCACTGGGCGTTCGGGCTACCTGTCGGCAGCACGCGGGATCTTCGAGACAGCGACCACCATTCGGGAAGGCATCGAGGCCATCGACGGCCTGCAGGTGATCGGCGACCCCAAGTTCCTCGTGGCGTTCATGGCCGATCGCGACGATCTGGACATCTACCTGGTCAACGACGCGCTGAAGAAGGCCGGCTGGCGCATGAACGCCCTGCAGCTGCCGGCTGCGCTGCACTTCTGCGTCACCCGGCCGAACACCCGACCCGGCGTGGCCGAGGCGTTCTTGGAGGACTTGCAGTCTGCGGTCGACTACGCGGCGGCCAACGCCGGGACGCCGGCCGAAAGCGGCGCGATGTACGGATTTGGCGGCACCCCGCAGGGCAACCAGACGATCAACATGTTGATGTCCGGGGTGCTCGACGCGATGCATGAGGTCGCCCCGGAATGAACTGGATCCTGGCGGTCGATCTGGGGAATGGCGGCCCGAAGGTGGCCGCCGTGGATCTGTCCGGCGAGATCCTTGCCACCAGTTTCAAACCGGTGTCGGTGTATGTCGGCAGGGAGGGCGCCGCGACTCAGGACGCCATCGAGTGGGAGGTGGCGTTACGGGCAGCGGTGGCCGAGGTGACCGCTCAGGTTGAGGCCGACGGCCTGCACGCCATCGGGATCACGGGGCAGTGGGGTTCGACCGTGCCGGTGGGGCCGGACGACGAGCCGGCGGGTCCGGTCATCCTGTGGTCCGACACGCGATCCCGGTCCAACGTCGCGCGCATTCTGGGCGGACCGATCAACGTGGGCGGCTACGCTCCCCGCAAGGTCTTGCCCTGGCTGCGGATCACCGGTGGCGCCCCCAGCCCGGCGGGAGCCGACCCGACCGGCCACGCCCTGCTGCTGCAGAACGAGCTGTCCGACATAGGTGGGCGCTGCCGCGTCCTGCTGGAACCGGTGGACTATCTCGGCTTCCTGCTGACCGGCCGTGCTGTGGCGACCCCGGCGTCGATGACCGCCTCATGGCTCACGGACAACCACATCGGTGCACCCCTGGGTTATGTGGATGCGCTCGTCACCCGGTCGGGACGCAGACGCGAACTGCTTCCCGAACTGATCCCGACCGGTTCCGTGCAGGGGCCATTACTGCCCGACGTGGCCCAGCGGCTCGGCCTCAAACCCGGGGTGCCGGTTGCGTGCGGGATCCCCGACATCCATGCGGCAATCATCGGAAGCGGCGCCACGAAGGCCTACGAAACTCATCTCGCTGTCTCGACGACCGCATGGTTCTCGGCCCCGGCACCGTTCAAACGCACCGACATCCTGCACTCCATCGCCACGCTGCCCGGGTTGACCCCGGACATGAACATCGTCGGCAACAACATCGAGACCGGTGGCGCTGCGCTGTCCTGGTTGCGTGAGCAGATCATCGCCCCAGCCGACGGCCTACTGGGCGGAGGAAGTGGGATCGGTGCCGATGGTGCCGCGCCGGTCGGCGAGCAGCCCACATACGAGGCTTTGACGAGGCTGGCGGAATCAGCCCCCGCCGGGTGCGAGGGCCTGATCTTCACCCCGTGGCTGGCCGGCGAGCGTTCACCCATCGAGGACAAGCACCTGCGTGCGGCTTTCCTGAATCTGTCGTTCCGCAGCGATCGGGCGATGATGGTGCGCGCCGTGATGGAGGGCGTGGCCCTGAACATCAACTGGCTGTTCACCTACTACGAGAAGTTCCTCAAACGCACCGTCCCCAGCATCCGGATCCTCGGCGGTGGCGCACAGTCCGACCTCTGGTGCTCGATCATCGCCTCCACCCTGGACCGTCGCATTGAGCAAGTCGCTGATCCCCTCAATGCACAGCTGCGCGGCGTCGCGATGTGGGCACGGGTGTGTCTGGGTGAACTCACCCTCGAGCAGGCCGCAGCCAAGGTGCCCGTGGCCCAGACCTTCACCCCAGTCCCCGGGGAGCGTGAGGTGTATGCCGCCAACTTCGCCGAGTACCG
>JALOLM010000437.1 GCA_025455985.1 Candidatus Nanopelagicales bacterium
GGGCGCCCAGTCGATCTCGCCGTTTCCGCGAAGACTCACGCGACCGGTGGCACCGGCCACGATCTTCGCCTCTGCCGACCACCACGGACCCCGACTGCCGGCGCGGACCTTGGAAGCCTGCGTCAGTTCAACGATCAGGTCATAGGTCCTCCCTTGTTCCAGTTGGGCAGACTGCTCCGTGTGGGTGTGGGCGATGGCCAGCAGCGACCCCGCGAGCGCAGCCAAAACGGCTGCCACAATCCACCACCTGCGGGTGACTGCCAGTACTGCCACCGCCGCCAGCAGCCACCACGCCAGACCAGCTGCCCCGAGGCTGACACCGAACCACAGGGATGCGACAACGGCGGTCAGCCACCAGCGCCGATGGTCACCATCGGCTTCATCTGTGCGAATGTCACCTCCCCGATGCCGGAGACCTCGGTGAGTTGCTCGACGGAGGTGAACCCGCCGTTCTGCTCCCGGAAGGTCACGATCCGACCAGCGAGCACAGGACCGACTCCTGGGATCTCCTGCAGGACCTCCACGGATGCGGTGTTGAGGTCGATCTGCCCTGGAGCGGAAGCGGCCCCCGGAACGGCAGGGGCACCCGGCGCCGTGGTCGCCGCCCGCATTCCGATCCGGATCTGCTCACCGTCCACGAGAAGCCGCGCGAGGTTCTGATCACTGGTGTCGACACCCGCCTCGACGACCACCTCCGGTGTTGCGGAAAGGCTCGGCGACGCCGATGGCGAGGCGGCCGTCACCGCAGCAACCGGCGCCAACGGGGCCGGCTGAACACTCGGCTGCCGGGTCGCGAAAACCCAGGTCAGCGCGACCGCGCCGGCCAAGATCGCGGCAAGGATGACCAGCGTTCGCCGGTCGAGATTGAGCCCATCCATAGCGGCATCCTGCGCTTGACGAACGAACCGTGGACTCTGCGCAACCCGATCTGTGGATGAGTTCTCCGGGAATCCACAACCTTGCGCGCCGGCGAAAACTTGTCATACGTGCGTTCTATGGTTGAACCAGTTGATGAATCGTCGGCCAATTGCCGGCGCGTCGCGAGGGTCCCAAGACCCTCGATCAGACCACGGACTTCTTATCGGGGGGTGTTAGCGATGCCATTGGAGATCTCACAGCCAGCGCTTCGCCGCATCCGATTGGGCGGTGAGTTGCCCACCGAGCACCCTGCGGTCCTCGACGACATCAGTGCCCTGATCGATGAACTCCCTGACCCGGAGAATTTGTGCGCTGAGGAACGGGTCGGCGCGCTGCGCGCCGCTCACGTCCTGGCGACACGTTTGACGGCCTACCTGACCACCGTGGCTGGATCCTGCGACCGCCACGCGGACGCCAGCCTGCTGCGAGCCGGCACCACGGGCATGCTGGTCGCGGCGGCAACTGGCCTGAACCCCCGTGCGGGCTCTGGGATGGTGAACACCGCCAATGCCTTGCGCAAGACACCGCACATCGCCGCCGCCTGGGCCGCCGGTCGGATAAGTGACCATCATGTGCGAATCCTCCTGGCCGCCCTCCCCCGCCTCGACGATCCGTCGAGCTTGGAGGAGGCTCTGGTCACCGTGGCCGAGAAGGTCGAACCGGCCGAGCTGACGAATCTGACCGCACTACTGATCGCGCAGTCGCGCCCGCAGTCCCAGGACGACGCCGTCGAACGCCAACGCGACAAGCGCGGAGCGACCCTGACCGAGAACGCCAACGGAACGTTCCGCCTCGACGCCCTGCTGGACAGCATCGCCGGTCGACGCCTCGCCCGAGCATTGGAGGCATTCACCAGTGCCCCCGCCCCGGGTGATCCCCGTAGTCCAGCGCAGCGACGCGCTGACGCTCTCAATGACCTCGCGTCCGCTGCCATGGCCAACCGGGGACAACTGGGCGGATCACAGATCACCGTTCTGGTGGACCTCGAGAACCTCCCCAAGGGCAGCCCCGCGGTGCTTGACGACGGCACACCTATTGGCCCGGCCAACCTGGATCTGCTGGCCTGCGCCGCCGTGGCCAGTGTGGTGTTCGGCGTCAATCGGGATGGCATCTTCCTGCCGTTGGCCCTCGGACGCAGCAGGCGCCGCGCATCCGCGGCCCAATGGGTGGCTCTGATCGCACGGGACCGCGGGTGCATCCGCTGTGGCCGCTCACCTCGATTCTGCGAGGCCCATCACATAGTGCACTGGAAGAACGGTGGAGCTACGGATCTGGAAAATTTGGTGCTGATGTGCAGCCGCTGTCACCACGACCTGCACCTGGGCCTCTACAACCTCACCGTCGCAGCCAACGGAGTTGTGCAGGTCAATCCCACACCCGTCGTCCGGCTTCGAACATGAAGTCCCGATCACTTGTTGAGGCGCGCCGCCAGCGCAGCCCGGATGTTGCTCTGGTGGCGGAACACCACCAACGCGGCCATGGCCACAGCGAAGATGATCTCGCTGTTCTGCTGATGCCAGACCAACGAGGCCGGGATGAGAGTGAGGCCAGCGCTGACACTGGCGATGCCCATGCGCCGGCTGAGCTTGTAGATCACCCCGAAAACGACGAGCACCGGAATCAGCCAGAGCGGCTCGATGGCGAGGATCGCACCGGCGGAAGTGGCCACGCCCTTGCCACCTCGACCCTTGAGGAAGGGGCTGGTCACATGTCCCAGGATCGCGGCGAATCCGGCGATCTCGGCCACAGCAAGGTCGTCCGCGTAGAGGCGGAACGCGATGGCAGGCAGGAATCCCTTGAGCACGTCCAGGATCCCGACCAGAACTCCGGTCTTCTTGCCCAACGCCCGCCCGATGTTGGTGGCCCCGGGGTTGCCCGAGCCCACCGACCGATAGTCGACCCCCTTGATGCGGGCGATGATCGATGCCGGATTGATGGCGCCGATGACGTATCCGACGACCGCCGCGACTACGAAGATCATGTTGGCGCCACAGTAACGGCCACAAGACCCGGACCAACGTGAACGCCCATCACCGCACCGACCTCGCAGACGACCGGTGTGACGCCAAGCCGCGATCCGAGTGTTGCCGCCATGGACTGCGCGCGCTCGAGGGCATCGAGGTGCTGCACGGCTACCTGCACGCTCCGGTCGTCGGCGGCCTGCACAGCCAGGTCGGCCAGTCGCGCCAGTGCCCGGTTGGCTGTCCTCGCCTTCTCCAACGGGGCGACCTCACCGTCGACCACATGCAGGATCGGCTTGACCCG
>JALOLM010000438.1 GCA_025455985.1 Candidatus Nanopelagicales bacterium
CGTCGGACTTCTTGGCGTTGAAACTGACGTCCATCTGCAGTGCGGCGACCTCCGGCGAACTCTGCACCGCCTTGAACGTCATCGTGTAGAAGGCCTTCTTGCCGTCGCCACGCACAGTTCCCTTGATGGTGACCGTGCCGTCGGACGCCTTCACCGATTCGACCTTCTGCTCAGTCAAGCGCGCCTTGCGCTGGACCTGGGGCCAGAACGCGCCGGCCGTCGAGCGCTGGAACCAGCGGAGCTTGCTGCGGGCCGCGGTCACGAAGGCTTTGCCCGGTGTGCTGGCCCACGCGACCCGGCCGGCGCCGTCCGTCACCGTGAGGCCCGGCTTTCCGGATTGCGCGGCGGACACGACGAACTCGCCGGCGGTGAACTGTCCCGAGCCGAACTGGCCCTTCGCTTTGCTGGACAGAGTCAGTGCCCCGGGGATCATCGGGCTCAGCTTGTCACCGGGTGGTTCGCCGAATCCGTAGGTGGACTTCAGCGAGCGACTCTTGCTCTTCGCTTCGGCAAGCCCCTTCTTGGCTTCGACCACCGCACGAACCTTGTAGTCGCCACTGCGATAGGTGGTGAAGTCGACCTTCACCTTGCCGGACGAGTCGGTCTTGGCTGTTGCAACCGTCTCCCAGGTGTTGGTCTTGGAGCGGGTCTGGATCTGCACGGATCGTTTGCCCGCCGGTGTCACCTGGATTGTGGCCTTCACGTTGGCGGCCACCGAGGTCTTGGACGATGGCAGCGTGAGCGTCACTTTCGTGGACTGCTTCTTGGCGGGGACCGGAATGGCCACTGCCGGTACCGCACCGCCGAGTGCGATGGCCAAGGCCACTGCGGGTACCCAGACTCTGCGAAGTCGCATGATCGCTCCTGTTCGTCGCTGATCTCACGCTAATCGGTGCTGATCACGGTTGCCTGGGGTTTGTATGTTCCTGCGGGCCACTCGAACCGGTGGCCTACGCTTGCACTCGTGCTGAGAATGTCCACGCTGTTCCTGCGAACCCTGCGCGAAGACCCCGCCGACGCCGAGGTCCCGAGCCACAAACTCCTGGTCCGGGCGGGGCTGGTCCGGCGTGTGGCACCGGGCGTCTTCACGTGGCTGCCACTGGGGTACCTGGTCTACCGCAACGTCGAGCGCATCGTGCGCGAACAGATGGATGCAGCGGGTTTCCAGGAGGTGCACTTCCCGGCACTGCTGCCCCGCGAGCCCTATGAGGCTACGGGCCGCTGGACCGAATACGGCGACACTTTGATGCGACTGCAGGATCGCAAGGGCGCTGACTATCTGCTGGGACCCACGCATGAAGAGATGTTCACGCTGCTGGTCAAGGGGGAGTACTCCTCGTACAAGGACCTGCCGCTGGTGATCTACCAGATCCAGACGAAGTACCGCGATGAGGCGCGTCCCCGGGCGGGGATCCTCCGGGGCCGCGAGTTCGTGATGAAGGACTCGTACTCCTTCGACATCGATGACGAGGGCCTGCAGCGTTCCTACGACCGGCACCGCGAGGCCTACATCAAGACCTTCGACCGCTTGGGACTGGAATACGTGATCGTTTCGGCCATGTCCGGAGCCATGGGCGGTTCTGCCAGCGAGGAATTCCTTGCGCCGTGCGAGTCCGGTGAGGACACGTTCGTCCGCTCCGACGGCGGCTACGCAGCCAATGTGGAGGCGGTGGTCACTGTGCCGCCCGCGCCGATCGAGGTCGCAGGGCTGCCCGCGGCCCATGTCGAGGACACCCCAGACACCCCGACGATCGAGACCCTGGTGGACCTGGCCAATGCCCGGTTCCCGCGGGCCGACCGGGCCTGGACGGCCGGCGACACCCTCAAGAACGTGGTCTTGCGCTTGACGTATCCGGACGGCTCGGAGGCGCCCTTGGTCGTCGGCTTGCCCGGGGATCGCGAGGTCGACATGAAGCGGCTCGAGGCGCAGGTGGCGCCAGCAGTTCCTGCGCCCTTCGAAGAGGCTGACTTCGCCCGTTACCCGCAGTTGGTCAAGGGCTACATCGGCCCGCAGGCATTGGGTGAGGACCGAGGGATCCCCTACCTCGTTGATCCGCGGGTGGTCTCCGGCACGGCCTGGATCACGGGTGCCAACGAGTCGGGCCGCCACGTCTTCGAGCTCGTGTGCGGGCGTGACTTCACCCCGGACGGAACCATCGAGGCTGCCGAGGTGCGCGACGGTGACCCGGCGCCCGATGGTTCGGGGCCCCTGCACAGCGCCCGCGGCATCGAGATCGGGCACATCTTCCAACTGGGTCGCAAGTACGCCGAAGCCTTGGATCTGACCGTCCTGGACGAGAACGGCAAGTCCCGGGTGGTGACGATGGGCTCCTACGGGATCGGGGTTTCACGCGCGGTGGCCGCGATCGCCGAGCAACATCACGACGACAAGGGCTTGATCTGGCCCCGTGAGGTCGCCCCGGCGGATGTGCACATCGTGGCCACGGGCAAGGACCCGGCCGTGTTCAGTACCGCTGAGGAGATCGGTCTGGCGCTCGAGGATGAGGGT
>JALOLM010000439.1 GCA_025455985.1 Candidatus Nanopelagicales bacterium
CAACGGTTCCTCCACGCCGGTGAGGTGGTCGACGCGCTGGGGCTGCAGGTCCAGCACCGGCACCTGGCCAACTCCGCGGCGACCCTGGCCCTGCCCGAGGCCCACTTCTCGATGGTGCGCCCCGGGATCGCCATGTACGGCGTGAGTCCGGGTGCGCAGATGGGCACACCGGCCGCGCTGGGTCTGCGGCCGGTGATGACGCTGGTCGCGCGGCTGAGCACCGTCAAGTCGTTGCCTGCGGGCTCGGGGTTGTCCTATGGCCATCTGTACACGCTCACCTCGGACTCCACGACCGCTGTCGTCCCACTGGGGTATGCCGACGGGATCCCGCGCAATGCGACCAACGTTGGGCCGGTATTTGCCGCTGGCAGACGACGGACAATTGCGGGGCGGGTGTGTATGGACCAGTTCGTCCTGGATCTGGGATCCGACACTGCGGCCGAAGGCGATGAGGTGATTCTGTTCGGCGATGGAGATGACGTGCCGATCGCGGAGGACTGGGCCGAGGTGACCGGGACCATCGGCTACGAGATCGTGACCCGGCTCGGTCCGCGGGTGGAGCGCGTCTACAGCGGCGGTGGATCGTGAAGGCGCTGGTCGCGATAGCCGCGGGTGTGGTTGCAGGTGTTGCTGCCGAACAGCTGGCTGTACGTCAGCCGTGGCGGCCCGACCCGTACGCCGATGAGGACTTCGGATCGGTGCGGGGGCAGCCGCACTGGGTCCGGGCCGACGATGGGACGCATCTGTACGCCGAGGTCCACCCGGCGCCCGCCGAGGCGCCGACCGTGGTGATAGCGCACGGTTATTGCCTCAATCAGGACAGTTGGCATTTCCAGCGCAAGGATCTGCGAGGTCGGGCGCGGATGGTGCTGTGGGACCAGCGGGGTCACGGCCGTAGTGAACGCGGTCCCTCCGACCACAACTCGCTGGACCAGCTCGGCCGCGACCTGCGTTCCGTGATCGATGAACTGGCACCGACTGGACCGTTGACGCTGGTCGGGCACTCCATGGGTGGCATGACGATCATGGCCCTGGCCGACCAGTTCCCCGACCTGGTGCAGGAGCGCGTGTTCGGGGTCGGGTTCGTCGCCACGAGTTGTGGGCAGCTCTCGGCGGACTTCGCCGGGCTGTTCGTCGCCACGAGTTGTGGGCAGCTCTCGGCGGACTTCGCCGGGCTGCCGCCGAACCTGGCGCGCAAAGTGGAGGTTGCGCTCAACGCCCGGCAGCCCGGCCGGGTCCCGCTGGCTTCGCTCATCCAGCAGGTCCGCCGCACCGACCTCAACCTCGCCGCCACCAAGCGCAACGCCTTCGGCCCCGGTGCTCCCAACTCCTTGAACCGCTTCACGGTGGACATGCTCAACGCCACGCCCATGGAGACGGTTCTGGACTTCCTGCCCACGCTGCTCGCGCACGACAAGTTCGATGCGCTCAAAGTGTTCGGCGACATCCCGGCGTTCGTGACCTGTGGTGACGCTGATGTGCTCACCCCGCCGTCGCACACCCGGCGCATCGCCAGCCAACTGCCCGACGCGCAGACCTCGGTCGTGCCCGGGAGCGGGCACATGATCCAGCTCGAGCGGTCCGAGCACATCACCGAGAGGATCGCGCACCTTGCCTTCGCCGCAGACCGTGAAGCGTGAGATCGAGTCGGCGGACGCGATGGTCGAGTTCGGCCGGCTGCTCGGCATGCGGTTGACCGCGGGTGACCTGGTGATCCTGCACGGTGAACTCGGCGCCGGTAAGACGACGCTGATGCGCGGTGTGGGGGAGGGCCTCGGTGTGCGTGGACCCATCACGAGTCCCACGTTCGTGATCGCCCGGCGCCACCCTTCGGTGGTGGGCGGTCCGGCGCTGATCCACGCCGACGCCTACCGGCTGTCCAGCGCCGAGGAGGTGGACGATCTCGACCTGACCACCGACAGCGACGTGGTCTGCGTGGAGTGGGGGCGCGACCGCGCCGAACAACTGGCAGACGCACACCTCTTGGTGGAGATCGAGGTGTTGGACGAAGGTCGACTGGTGACGATCACCGGGGTCGGCAGAGGGGTTCCACTGTGAGCATTCTGGCCATGGACACTTCGAGTGCCCACTGCACCGCGGCGTTCGCGGGTCTTTCGGCCGGGGTCGATGCCCCCACGGGCCATGCCGAGCACCTGGCCGGTTTGATCCAGCAGGTCGTCCCGGACATCTCCGAGATCCGCAGCATCGTGGTGGGTGTCGGACCCGGTCCCTACACCGGCCTGCGGGTGGGCGTCGTGACCGCCGTGACCATGGCCGAGGCGCTTGGGGTACCGGTGGCGGGGGTGTGCTCGCTGGACGGGCTCGGGGCCCGGATTGGTGACGGGGTTGTTGTCACCGATGCCAGACGCCGAGAGGTCTTTGCGGCGCGTTATGCCGCAGGCCGCCGGGTCGAAGGGCCTATGGTGATCGCGCCCGCTCGCGTCCGGGAACTGTGGCCGGAGGCCCGGGTAGTGGGCCCGGCAGTCCAGCGTTATCCGGACCTCGGGGAGTTCGCGCAGCTGGACGCCGCCGACCTTCTGGAGGTCCCGGCCGATCTGCCCGCGCGGCCCTGGTACCTGCGAGAGCCGGATGCGAAACCGCAATGATCCGGGCCCTGCAATGGTGGGACCTCGACGAAGTGCTCACGATCGAAGCCGAGGTGTTCGCGGCGAATGCCTGGAGTGCGGAGACCTTCTGGGCTGAGCTGGCCCGCGACGACCGGTACTACGCGGTGGCGCAGCAGGGCGAGCGGATCGTCGGGTACGCGGGCCTATGGTTCAACCCGCCACAGGCTGATGTGCAGACCTTGGCGGTCGCCCCAGCAGCGCAGGGAACGGGGCTCGGGCGGCGGTTGTTGAGTCACCTCGTGGACGGCGCGCGCGAGCGAGGTTGCGAGCAACTGCACTTGGAGGTGCGCGCGGACAACGACGCGGCCATCGGGCTCTACCGGAGGAGCGGTTTTGTGCTTCTGCGTCGCCGGGAGCGGTACTACCCGGACTTCAGCGATGCGCTCGTGATGGGGTTGGACCTGTGAGTCCACTGGTGCTGGGGATCGAGTCCTCGTGCGACGAGACCGGCATCGGCATCGTCTCTGGCCACACGCTGCTCGCCGACGCGGTCGCCAGCAGTGTGGACGAGCAGGTCCGGTTCGGCGGCGTGGTGCCCGAGGTCGCCAGCCGCGCTCATGTCGAGGCGATGGTGCCGACGCTGCGGCGGGCGCTTGACGACGCTGGTGTGACGCTGGCCGACGTCGACGCGATCGCCGTCACCGCGGGTCCGGGTCTGGCCGGTGCCTTGGTGGTGGGCGTGGCGGCGGCCAAGGCTTTGGCGCTGGCCTTGGACAAGCCGCTCTATGGGGTGAACCATCTGTCGGCGCATGTGGCGGTCGACCAGTTGCAGCACGGCGCGCTGCCGGACGATTGTGTCGCATTGCTCGCCTCCGGGGGACACTCCTCGATCCTGCGGGTGCAGGACGTGACCGCCGACGTCGAACCGCTCGGAGCCACCATCGACGACGCGGCCGGCGAGGCCTTCGACAAGGTCGCACGGATGCTGGGCCTGGGGTTCCCCGGCGGACCCGCGATC
>JALOLM010000440.1 GCA_025455985.1 Candidatus Nanopelagicales bacterium
CTCCTTCCATTCGGCGGGTCAGTTGTGGGGCTGAGCATCGTTCGCACCGGAGCCCGAACCACCGCCTGCGTGGAGTTGCCCACGAGTCGCTCACCGCTGCAGACCGTTGCCCATTGCGCTGGACCCGTGGTGCCGGACGCTGATGACGACGTGCAGGTACCCGGCCTTATGGGCGGCATACCCGCGGCGCCGATCACGATGACGGGATCGTCATGGGTTCACCGGAGACTCAACTGCCCCTGTGCGTCATCCCGGCGGATCCGCGCACATCAGTTCGGCGAGCCGGTCCAGGCCGGGACGCGTGTGGGTTGCGAGGCGTTGGCGCGCGTCGTCGAGCGCCGCCGGTGATGCGGCCCCCTGTGGGACCCGTGCGGGGTTGAGCGCGACAGTGTCGGACCATGCCCGGATGTCGGGCGCAGCCGAGAAGGACAGTGCAGCCCGGGTGCCCAGGGCGATCATCTGCGCCCATTGTGCCATCGAGTTGCCGTATGGGGAGGGCGGGCAGAGCCGGTTCTTCTCATCGTCGTCCTCGCGGGTCGCCTCGACGTACCCGACCAGTGCCGCACCGAAGCAGGGGAAACCGGCCCTGATGGGTTGCAGGGTGATCGCCTCGGCGCTCCAGACGGGGACCAGTGGTGGGTACTTCAAGCCGTCCGCCGCGCAATGCACGATCAAGGCGTCGTCGGCGATGGCGACTGATCCGTCAGAGAAGGTGACCTTGCCCCGGTCAACGGCCCGGATGTGGCCTCGTCGCACGACGTTCTCGAGACTGCGCAGCTGCTCGAGCTCCCACGTGGCCAGCGTGGGCGTCTTCGCCATCGTGGGCATGACCGTGCGGTCGATGCGCAGCATGATGCCGGCCTCCTCCAGCCGGAGGAACAGGTCCGCGAGCGAGGTAGCGTCCTCGGCTGCCTGCATCATGTCAGCGGACATGCCGAGGAAGATCGCGGGATCCGGTTGGACCACGGCGCGGTTCATCATCCACGGGTCGCGGGGCCGCACCCAGCAGATCGCGTCGGGGTCGACACCCCGGGAGAGCAGCCAGATGCACGCGTCGGTCGCGGTCTTGCCGGACCCGGCGATGACGTACTGGCCCGGGGACTGCTCCAGGCGGGCGAGGTCGTTGACGGGCAGCACCTGGGCGTGCTCGGCGACGTCGAACGGGGGCGGCTTCGCTGCGGGGATGCTCGGAGCCAGGTAGCGGGCATCGACGATCCGGCACCGCTCGGGCACCTCGTACCTCTTGTCCGAGATGAGCGAGACAATGGTCCGGTCGCCGACGTATTCGCTGTTGGGGAAGAACTCGACCTTGCCCGACTCCACCATCCGTTCGAGCACCTGCGCGTAGTAGGCGCAGATCTCCGCCTGGGTAGCCCGCTCCTGCAGGCCCACTTCCGGCCCGCGCCGCTGCAGCTGGCCACCGCCGAGCAGGGTCGACGCAACGCCATAGAAGGCCGAGGCCTGGTGCAGTCGGACGAAGGGGTACGCCTCGAGCCAGTGTCCGCTGACGCTGTGGCGGCGGTCGACCAGCGCCACGCGAACGTTGGCGTGGTCGGTCAGCGCGTCGGTGAAAGCCATCCCCATGGCACCGGCTCCGACAACGAGATAGTCGGCTTCGATCGTGCGCATTGGTCCACGGTGGCACTGTCTCGTCGCCAATGTCCACAGGCTGGTAGCGAGGCCCTCAGAGACCGAGAGCGTCGCCCGCGGAGCGACACGTTGGGACGATGCCGCCGGACAGCCCGGGGTGAGGTTTCGGCCCTGGGAAGCGCGGGTCCGCACGATGGGGACCCGCGTGTCGCTGTCGGGCCGGTGCGGCCGATGTCACAGTGGCACGCGGACGGCGACGGGTGCGTGATGTCGCTCTGGGGGCGTGCCCGGCGGCCCGCTCACCGTTGTGCGCAGAGCTGACCGGGCTGCATGGTCGAGCAGCGTGCCCACCAGTTCGCGCATCCGTCCTCTGCCAGTCGGAATGGACCGGGACCGGCGGGACTCGACGTCTCCGTGAGTGACATCATCGGTGGTGCGGGGGCTGAGCGGCAGCGCAGGGGTTGTCGGAAGGGAGCACTCTGATGATGGGGATGACATCGGCTGCTTACACCGATCTGGCGTACTTGGGTGGCACCAGGGCGATCGCGACGACGCCGATCGTCGGGCAGCCGAGCCAGTCGTACGCGGACGTCTACGTGCCCGGGACGGAGCCGATCCGGGATGGGGAGATCCGGGTGACGGTCCTCGGCAGTGGCAATCCGCCGCCGACGCGGGCGCAGGCCTCCGGCTCCATCCTGGTGGAGGTGGGCAACGTGGAGCGCGACATGTTCATCTTCGATGTCGGCAGCGGCGCCCTGGCCAACTTCATGAGCCTCGGCCTACCCATCAACTCCTTGGACAAGGTGTTCCTCTCCCACCTGCACGCCGACCACACTGCGGACCTCATCACGCTGTTCGGCAGCTTCCGCAAGGCCGGCCGCAAGGGGCCGCTGCACGTGTGGGGCGGCGAC
>JALOLM010000441.1 GCA_025455985.1 Candidatus Nanopelagicales bacterium
CACGCCGAGCACAATGGCGCCGGCGATTGCCGCCAGTGCCAGCACCCAGGGGTTCATGGGGCGAAACTAGCGGACGGCAGTGGCCCGTTGTCGCGAAGCGGGTTCGCGCCTATCGTGGAGTTCCACCTGAGGTGGGGAGTTCAGATGTTCCGGTCGCTGGCAGCAATCACGCTCGTTGCGGGGCTCGCAATAGTCGCGGCGCCTGCCCACGCCAAACCAGATCCGATCCGCGGCTTCCAGGTCACGGTCAAGGATGAGCAGATCCGGGCCTCGGCTTTGATCCCCGGACCGGTCGGGCGGAAGGCTCAACTGCAGCAGTTCGACGCTGGGCGGTGGGTGAACGTGGCGACGACCCGCACCAAGCGCACTCAGGGCATTCCGCGAGCTCGCTGGCGTGTGGACATCTCGGACCTTCGCCAGCCCTCTGCACAGAGCCGCGCCCAGGCGGGGCCGCTGGCGGAGTTGATCCGGCTTCGAGCGCAGGCGGACAAGGCGAAGTCGAAGCCCCAAAAGGTCCGGGTGTCGTTCGTGAACCCCTTGGCGCCCAAGATCGTCAGTGGCTTCGTAGGCAGTCAGATAGTCGCCCCCGGACTTGAATCCTTGTGGAGCGGCCAGGTGCGCTACGAGGCCGTTGTGGGTGACGACGGCGCTAGGACCGTTAGGTACCGACTGGCATCCGCGAGCATCACGTGGAGTTCCGAGGGGGCGAAGCCGGGCTGCGTCATCAAGGGCGGCGGCACCTTCACCGAGGCTGATCTCGTCGGCGAGGGCTTCGTCGAGATCGCCCCGCGAGCGGGCGCAGCGAAGATGGGGTACAACTTCACGCTGCGGCGTCTGCCGCCCGTCACCCTCACGGTCACTTGCGGGAACGACGTCTCCCAATTCGAGTCGGTACTCGGGTTGTACTTGAACACGCTCGATTGCCCCTCAGCGTCGCAGGACCCAGGCACGGTCCCCTCCACGTACACCGGACAGCCGTGGTCGAACCGCAAACCGCCATTCGTCTTCTTCGGCAAGGTGGGCCTCAACGCCGGCAACTTCTGCTCGAACACTCTGCAACCGCCCGGGATCTTCCAGAGCTGGGACCTCGCCGGCTCGGAGCTGTTCGAGTTCGACGACTTCCTGTCGCCGATCTCGAAGTAGGGTCGGCTCCTTGGGGCAAAGCGGAAAACCGACAACTCAGTTGTCGGAATCCCACATGGGTTAGGCGCAACCACCCCCCGCCCCAAAGCAAAGCGGAAAACCAGCAACGCAGTTGTCGAAATCCCACATCGCTCGCCGTCGTCCACCCGCGTCGCCATCGCGTCTTCTGACACCCTGTTGCCCATGGAATCCGACGGGGGCAGCATCTTCTTGCAGGTGCCGGAGAGCCAATGGATCGCGTCGAACGACCTCGCCTTCGCGATCCGCGACACCTACCCGGTCTCCCCCGGCCACACGCTGGTCGTCCCCCGCAGGCTCGTTGCCACCTGGGACGGCACAACTGCCGGCGAGCGTGCGGCTCTGCTCGAGTTGATGTCCGAGGTCAAGGTCCAACTGCGTGACCAACTGCACCCAGACGGCTTCAACGTCGGGTTCAACGAGGGCGCCGCGGCGGGCCAAACCGTCTTCCACCTGCACATCCACGTCATCCCGCGCTTCACCGGCGACGTCCCAGACCCGCGCGGCGGAATCCGTCACGCGGTGATGGGCAAAGGCAACTGGCAGCAGCCATGACGGCTCCCTCAGCGCAGTTCCAGTTGGAGTTCATCGAGCGAGTTCAGCGGCTACTGGACTCCGGGAACTTCGTCGCGACGTACAAGTACGCGCTGCTGATCTCCTTGTGCAACGTGGCGGTGGAACAGGGGTTCGACGACGAGCGCGAACAGGCGGTGGCGGTTCGGGACCTGGGCGAGCAGTTCCTGCGGCTCTATTGGACCCATGTGCGGATCTACCCGGGGACCGAAGAGCAACTGCGCCAGAACTCCGGCGGCCCCGCGGCGATTCTGACAACCGTGGCGAACGCCCGTCGGGCCACCGCCCACCCGGATCGGTCCGACGCCTACCGCTCGCTGCCGGAAAGCATCTTGCGGGAGGCGACCAGGCGTGTGCGCCAGATGCCGCTGATGAAACTGCAGACGATCGGCCGCGAGAAGCACGATCCGGACCATCCCGACAACTTCTTGTACCCGACGCAGGTCCACGGCGGCTGCATCGTTCTGCGCCCCGGGGTGTCGGCCTGCCTGCGCCGCTTCCGTTCCCTGATCGTGTCCTCGGCGCAGGCCGGGTGGGCGGACTACGTCCGGCGTCACAATCCCGAACTGGGGGTCGGCTACGACCTGGAGGAGTTCCTCTTCGGGTCCAACCGCACGGCCGTGCATGCTCTCGCGCCGCTCCTCCTCGATCTACAGAAGGGCCGCTGCTTCTACACCGGTCGCCCGCTCGAGGTCGCAGACTCACACGTCGACCACTTCATCCCGTGGGCCAAGTTCCCGATCGATTCACAGCACGACGCACTAGTGGCGGTTGGCGCGGTCCCGGCGGATACCGATCGCATGCTGTCGATCGCCCGGTTCACCTACGCCCAAGCCGCCCGCATCGGGACTCTGGGTTGGCTGCGCGGCAGAGACATGCAGGCATTGCGCGGTTACGAAGCGCTACTCGCCTGAGCGGCCCCCAGCGCCACGGGTGAGAGGAAGGCGACTCAGCCGCCAGACCCCAACCCCTGCTGGATCAGGTTCATCACCGAGGCGTCGGCCAGTGTGGTCACATCACCCAGCGACCGGTTCTCGGCCACATCGCGCAGCAGCCGCCGCATGATCTTGCCCGAACGTGTTTTCGGCAGTTCCGGCACAACCAGGATCTGGCGCGGCTTGGCGATCGGGCCGATCTCGTGGCCGACGTGGTTGCGCAACTCCTGGACCAATTCGGGACCGTCGACGGCATCGCCGCGCAGGATCACGAATGCCACGATGCCTTGGCCCGTGGTCTCGTCCGCAGCGCCAACCACCGCCGCCTCGGCCACCGCCGGGTGCGAGACCAAAGCCGACTCCACCTCGGTTGTCGAGATCCGGTGGCCCGACACGTTCATCACGTCGTCCACCCGGCCCAGCAGCCACACCGCGCCGTCCTCATCAAGCTTGGCGCCGTCACCGGCGAAGTAGTACTGCGGCCAGCGCAGCCAGTAGGTGTCCTTGTACCGCTGCGGGTCGCCCCAGATCCCGCGCAGCATGCTCGGCCACGGCTTGGTCAAAACCAGGTAGCCGCCGCCACCGGGCGCCACGGGTTCCCCGAGGTCGTCGACCACGGCCGCACCGATCCCTGGAAGTGCCCGCATCGCCGATCCAGGCTTGCAGTCGGTGACGCCGGGACGCGGGCTGATCATCATCGCGCCCGGTCTCGGTCTGCCACCAGGTGTCCACGATCGGGCAGCGGTCGCCGCCGATCACCGAGCGGTACCACATCCAGGCCTCCGGATTGATCGGCTCACCGACGGATCCGAGTAGGCGCAATGACGACAAGTCGTACTGGCCCGGAATCTCAGCGCCCCACTTCATGAAGGTGCGAATCGCGGTGGGCGCGGTGTACAGGATGGACACCTTGTGCTTGGCGACGATCTCCCACCAGCGGCCCTTGTGCGGGGTGTCGGGCGTGCCTTCGTAGATCACCTGGGTCGCACCGTTGGCCAATGGTCCGTACACGATGTAGCTGTGTCCGGTGACCCAGCCGATGTCCGCAGTGCACCAGTAGACGTCGGTCTGCGGCTTGAGGTCGAAGACGTTGTAGTGCGTGTAGGCGGCCTGGGTCAGGTACCCGCCGGAGGTGTGCAGGATGCCTTTGGGCTTACCGGTCGTGCCCGAGGTGTAGAGGATGAACAGCGGGTGCTCGGAGTCGAACGCCTGCGGCTGGTGCTCATCGGAGGCGACAGCCACGACGTCGTGCCACCACAAGTCCCGCCCCTCATGCCAGGCCACATCGTC
>JALOLM010000087.1 GCA_025455985.1 Candidatus Nanopelagicales bacterium
TACCCCTGCTCCACGATGTAGTCGCACAGCGCATCCAGGCCCTCGGCATAGCGGTCCAGCGCCGCCCGCACGTCCTTGGCCGCGTCGGATTCGGACCCCTCACGACCGCCCCAGAGGACGTAGGTGGTGGCACCGAAGCGGGCGGCCAGGTCCAGGTTGCGCCGAACCTTTGCGAGCGCGTAACGACGCACGTCGCGGGAATTGGAGGTGAAGCCGCCATCCTTGAACACCGGGTGGGTGAACAGGTTCGTGGTGATCATCGGGACGGCCAGGCCGGCGGCGGCAAGGGCCTTCTCGAAACGACTGATGGCTGTCTCGCGCTCGTCGCCGGTCAGCAGCGGCGACAGCAGGTCGTCGTCGTGGAAGGTGACCCCGTAGGCCCCGAGCTCGCCGAGTTTCTCCGCCGCCAGGACGGGGTCCATCGGCTCCCGGGTCGGATCGCCGAAGGGATCACGGGCCTGCCAGCCGATGGTCCACAGGCCGAACGTGAACTTGTCCTCAGGTGTCGGCTTGAGGTCGAGCGTCGAGTAGTCGTTCATCATGTTCCTTTCATCACGACGGATCGGTGAGTCCGGGCGGACTCCCCGATCGCATCGAGAACCTCCATCACGGCCAGCGCGGATTCATTGGTCACCGGGGTGGGCGCCCTGCCGAGCAGGCAGTCAGCCACTCCCGCGTAGAACGCCGGCCACTGCCCATCCTTGTACGCGACCTGATGGGTTCGCGCGGGATCACCTACCGCGATGCTCGCAGTGACACCGAGTTCTGCACCCCAGCCAGGGCCCGGTCGCTCGCCGGCCCGCAGCCGGTCCTCCTGGCCGTCGGTGGCATCCAGCAGCGCGGCGCCGTCGCTGCCGAGCAACTTCATCCGTGGGCCGGGGATCGCGGTGACCAGTGAGGCGCTGAGAACAGTGAGCACACCGCCGCGATGCACCAGCATCGCCTGGACGTCGTCGTCGAAGCTGCCGACCTCGCGCAGGGATTCGCTGTGGGCACTTACGGATTCCACCGGCCCGAACAACTGCAGGGCCTGATCGACCAGGTGCGGCCCGAGGTCGTATCGCAGCCCACCCATGTCCGCAGGATCGGCGGACTCCCGCCAGCCCCCTTTTCCGACCGGCCGCCACCGTTCCATGCGCGACTCGAACCGGTGGACCGTGCCCAGAACACCTTCGGCTAGCACCGCCCGTAGCGTCAGGTACTCGCTGTCCCAGCGGCGGTTGTGGAACACCACGAGTTCCCGCTCGCGTTGACCAGCCAAAGCGACGAGCGCCTCGAACTCTCGCGCGTCACGGGCCGCGGGCTTGTCCAAGACAACGTGCCGACCGGCTTCCAGCGCCAGGCGGGCGTGCTGCTCGTGCAACGCACTGGGGCTGGCCACAACCACGAGCTCCACGTCCGCGGTCAGCATTGCGTCGACATCGGCCACGATCGCCGCCCCCGGGACCTCCGACGCGGCAGCATGTGCTCGCGTCGGATCCCGGGTGACGATCGTGGTCAGCGCCAGATCCGGGTTGGCGGTGATGAACGGGGCGTGGAACAACCGCCCGGCCAAGCCGTAACCGATCAGTCCAACCCGGATCTGCGTCACTCTTGCGCTAAGCCCTACCTGTGGCCATCGCTCTGCGCCTGGACAGGGCGTCGACGCTCGCGGCCACCAGCAGGACCAGACCGGTCACGATGAACGCGATTCCAGACTCCTGCGTGACCAGTGGCAGACCGTTCGCGATCACACCGACGACCAGGCCACCGATGACCGCGTCGATGATCCGGCCGCGTCCGCCGAACAGCGACGTTCCACCGATGACCGCCGCGCCCACCGCATACAGCAGGGTTGTGGAGCCACCGGTGGACGGCGAGATCGAGTTGTCGCGAGAGGCGAACAGGATGCCGGCCACAGCCGCCAGCGTGGAACAGGCGATGAAGCAGGCGATCCGGATCCTGGAGACGTTGATACCGGCACGCCGAGAGGCTTCGGCGTTGCCACCGACCGCGTACACGTGACGACCGAATCCCGTTCGGCCCAAGACGTACGTAAGGCCCACGACCAGGATCAGGATGAGCGGGACGACGTACGGAACCCCCATGATCGACGTGATCGCCGGGTTGCGGCTGCGCTCCTGGTTGAGGATGTACACCACCGCACCCAGGATGACCGCCAGTGCAATCAACTTGGCGAGGAACACCGACATGTTCTCCACCGGCAGACCGGCGGCACGTCGGCCACGCATCTTGAGCAGGGACAGCAACGCCCAGCCCCCGACCACGATCCCGAACAGTATCCACCCGGCAAGCGGTGACATGTTCGCGTTCATGATCTTGAGGATGGTTGGGTCGTCGATGCCGATGGTGCCGCCCTCACCGATGATCAGCAGGATGACGCCCTGCAGAGCGAGGAAGGCAGCCAAGGTCACAACGAAGCTGGGAATCCCGAGTTTGGCGACCAGCAGACCGATCAGCAGACCGATGATGACACCGGTCAGCAGAGTTGCGCCCAAGGCCATCCACAGCGGCCAACCGCGCTGGGTCAAGGTCACGCCCAGAATCGCCGCACACGTACCGGCCGCATAACCGGCCGAAAGGTCGATCTCGCCCAGCAGGAGGACGAAGATCAAGCCCATCGCCAACACGATGATCATCGCGGACTGGTTGATCAGGTTGGCGAAGTTGAAGGCCGACAGGAACGTGTCGCCCTCCAGCACGGTGAAGACGATGATCAGGGCGACAAGTCCGGCGACGGCCGGCAGCGAACCGAGTTCACCGCCGCGGACCCGGTCCCAGTAATTGCGGACGGACTCGCCCAAGCCAGGGCTGGCGGAGGCTTCTGAGGCTGCGGCGTCCGAGGTGAGGGTGCTCGACATGTGTCAGGCTCCAGTGGTGGGGTCGATGGCGTCGGCGTGGTTGGCCACCTGTGCTGGTAGACCGATGTCGCCGGTGCGGCCGGTGGTGATCAATTCGACGACCTGCGAGTTGGTGACTTCGGAGGCGGGAACCTGCGCTGCCATTCGGCCGAGGTAGAGGCAGGCGATGTGGTCGGCCACGCGCATGACGTCGTTGATGTTGTGCGAGATCAGCACGACACCCAGGCCGTTCTGCGCGAGGCGTTCGACCAGGCTCAGTACCTGCTCGGTCTGGGCGACGCCGAGGGCTGCGGTCGGCTCGTCGAGGATCACGAGTTTCGAGTTCCAGAGCACGGCGCGGGCAATCGCCACGGTCTGACGCTGACCACCAGACAACGAAGCGACAGTGCGTCGCACTGAACTCAAAGTACGCACCGAAAGGCCCGCGAGGGTCTCGGAGGCTTTGCGCTCCATGGCCGCCTCGTCGAGTCCCGGGCCCTTCTTCTCTTCCCGGCCGAGGAACATGTTGGCGACCACATCGAGGTTGTCGCACAGCGCCAGGTCCTGGTACACGACCTCGATGCCCAGGGCATTGGCGTGCTTGGGGTCGCTGATGTGGACCTTCTGGCCCTCGAAGAAGAAGTCACCGTCATCGAACGGGTAGATGCCCGCCACGCCCTTGATCAGGGTGCTCTTCCCGGCGCCGTTGTCGCCCACGAGCGCGGTGACTTGGCCGGGATAGACGTCGAAGTCCACGCCCTGCAGGACGTGGACCGCACCGAAACTCTTGTGCACTCCCCGCAGGGAGAGCACGGGGTCCGGCGTCCGCCCCGAGGAGGGACGGACGCCGGACTGCGTGCTTACTGACATTTAGGAGACGCCAGCCTCTGCGCAGGCTTCCTGCAGCTTCTCCGTGGTGCAGAGGTTCTCGGCAGTGGTGAAGCCGTCGGCGACCACGTCCTTGACGTTGTCCTTGAAGATCGACTGCGGCTCAAGCAGAACCGAGGGGATCTCCGTGTTGGTCTCGGGGTCGAGCGTGGTCTGGTCCACGGCCGGCTCCTCGCCCTTGGACAGTGCGATCGCTAGTTCCGCGGCCGCGTCAGCCTCCTGCTTGACGGCCTTGTAGACCGTCATGCACTGGGTGCCCAGCAGAACGCGCTGCAGGCCCTCGTCGGTGGCGTCCTGACCGGTGACCGGGATCTTGCCGGCCTCGCCGTTGCGGTCGAGCACGGCGATGGTGGCGCCGCCCAGACCGTCGTTGGCCGCTGCCACACCGATGAAGTCACCGTTGGCCTTCGTGTACATCTGCTCGAAGATCGTGCCTGCCTTGGTGTTGTCCCACTCGGGAACAGCCTGGTCCGCGGCGATCTCGTAGCCCGCCTCCGTGATGGCGGTCTCGTAGCCCTCCTTGAACAGCGTGGCGTTGTTGTCGGTCGGCGAGCCGTTGAGCAGCGCCACCGGTCCGCTGGTGTCGCCGTTGTCCTGCATGCAGGTCACAAGGCCCTCACCGATCTTGGTGCCGACAGCCACGTTGTCGAAGGACACGTAGTAGGAGGCGTTGCCGCCGAGGGTCAAACGGTCGTAGTCGATGACCTTGACGCCCTGTGCATTCGCCTTCTTGATGACGGCGGCACCGGTGTCGCTGTCGAGGTTGACGATCATGAGCGTGTTCACGCCGGAGTTGAGCATCTGGTCGGCGATGGTCTGGAACTTCGCCTTGTCGCCGTTGGCGTTCTGGATGTCGTATTCGACACCCGCGGCCTCGAAGGCCTCCTGCAGGTACTTGCGGTCGGCGTTCTCCCAGCGGTCCGAAGACGCGGTGTCGGGGAGGATGACCCCGATCTTGCCCGCTTCGGCGGCGGCGGTGGGGGACTCGGAGGCGGTCGAATCGCTGTCGCTCGAACTACAGCCGGCCAGCGCGAGGCTGAAGGCGGCTGCAGACACGACGAGTGTCGCGCGCATCTTCATGGGTAGGTTTCCTCCATCTAGGGGTCGGGCTCTCGCCCTGCGGTGAACAGCACCCCGACAGTAGCGCTGCAACCCTAGGTTTTGCCACCAAGAACGGGCTATGTCCCAAAGATGTCCGATTGGTTACCCGATCGTGACTGCCACTTTGACGCCACGAATACCGTCGCGCTGGTGTCACTCAGCGGCGAAATCCGCAATCGGCGGCACCGGGTAGGTAGTCGTGCCCGGTACCCAGCCCGCGTCCAGTTTCTGCTCGCCGGGCCCGCCCGGAGCCCAGACGTGGCAGGTCCCGCTCAAGAACGGCAACACCATCCGCAGCCGCTCCTGATCGCCGTCGCGGGTGGGGTTCTCGTGAACCCTGGCCGAGAACGCCGCCTGCACCAAGACCGGCGCCATCGCCCTGGCCAGTTCGCGCAGATGGGTGCAGCCCTTGGGACCGCCGAGGCGTTCCCGCATGGCCGTGGTCCAGCCGCGTCCCACCTGGACCCCGACCAGTTGCTGGTAGGCGCCGGCAATGGCCGGGCACTCTGAGTGCGGGTACGTGTGGAACGTCGCCTCCACCGCGCGCACGGTGAAATCGGTGGTCGACACGGTCGCCCGCAGTTCCAGGTCGTGGACCAGGGGCAGATCCTCCGGACGCTGTGCCCATGGGCGCTCGTCGCGCAGGCGACCCACCACTTCCAGGCAGGCGTCGTCGGCGGGATAGACGTCGAAGACGACACTTCGGCGGTGGTGTGGGATTCGTTGCTCGGGCACGGTGCCACGTTAGCCAGATGCAGTCGCAGGCACCGCCGAATCGATCCGGCCGGAATCGTTAATCATGCGTTCAGTTTGCGTTTCCGGCCGTGTGATCAATGCGGCGTACGGTCGAAACGGAGGCCATAATGACCGTTCACCACGTCGACGCCAGCCACAGTGCTCTTGCCGACTATGCGCTCCTGCTGGCAGAGGCCACGGGGGTTCTTCTCGACCTCGCGAGTGTTCCTGAAGCCCAACGCCACGAGGAATACGAGGCGCTACTGGAGGTCCACTCCGAGGGCGCTGACCTCCACAGCGGTGTCATCGTGGACACCTCCGACCCCTACCTGAATTCGCTCCCCGCGGTCCTGCGTGGGTTCTTCAGCATCGTCATGACCCTCGGCGAGGACATTCACCGCGGTGTCACCCCGCCCGTCGGCCTGGATCAACTTCAGGTGATCACCACGGCACTGTCCGGTGCACTTGAAGGCTCCGATGACACCGAACTGGTCGACGACCGGACCGCAGCCATCGCGCAGGCGGGTTCAATCCTCGACCGGACTCCCTGGACAACTCCTGAGGCCCCGTCCGCAATGGGCCGGCTCACCCTCACCGCCGAGGCGGCCCTTCGCAGCGTTTCCGGCCTGGCCGCCGGAGTTGCTGCCTAACACTTAGCGTGGCTCTTGTGAGTCACGACCAGTCCACAGCGGCCTTGGCAGCTGCACACCGGACACCGGCCACCGCACTGACACCCCGCCAGGGGATCGCGCGCCTCGTCGCCCACCGCGGCTCCGGCCACGAGTTCAATGACCCGTCCGGACCGCCAGAGAACTCGGCAGAGGCAGTGGACTACGGCTTCGCCAACGGCGCCGATGCGGTGGAGGTGGACGTCTGGGTCACTGCTGACGGCGTTCCAGTGGTCCACCATGACGCGACGACGGATCGCACCACGAACTGGCCCGGCCAGCAGATCAGTGAACTCACCTACGCGCAGTTGGATCGTGTGAGCGCGGGTGCATGGAAGGGTCCGAAGTGGTCACAGGTCCGGGTGCCCACGTTGGCGCAGGTGGCAGCCGACGTGCCGTCCGGGCGGGGGCTGGTCGTCGAGATCGTGGAGGGTCCGCAGGCCGTCGAGGCCGTTGGTGCCACCGTCGCCGCTGCCGGGCTCGGGGCCGATCGCGCGATGTTCATCGCGAAGAACCTCGACACTGCGGCCGCCTTCAAGCAAGCACGCCCGGAACACACAGTGTTGTGGATCGTGGACACCACACCGCGCTGGCAGACGGGCAGTTGGGCCCAGGGGCACAAGCGGGGCCCGGATAACGAACGCCACGGCTTCGATGAACCCGCCGACGTGGGGTGGTTGGTGGAGCAGGTCCGCACCCACGGCCTTGACGGTCTGGACACTCTGTTCGCCTACCCGCCCGACCTGCCAGCCGCGATCTCCGAGGCCCGTCTCAAGTGGCTGGTCTGGACCGCCAACGACCCGCGGGCGATCGATACCTGTCTGGCCGATGGCGCCTGGGGCATCACCACCGACAACACCGCCGACGTGCGTGACTGGCTCGTGGCAGCCGGGATGCAGACGTCGGCAATGGCCGGCCTGCCGTTCTGCTGATCCGGGTCTGATTCGGCAATGCTCGCGCGCAAAGCCATCAGCCCGCACGCCACCACAGGTTCCGAGGTCGCCGGTCGCGACCTGGACTGCCCAGAAGGGCGGCTCGTGGCCCTCGGGGAGCGGACCAGCGCTGCTTTCGACCCGCTCGTGGAACGAGCCCGACGCCGAGGACAGTTGCATGCGGGAGTGACGACGTACGACTTCCTGCTCGCGCTCCAAATGGCCCAAGTCGGTCTCGCCGATGGGCGCTCCTTCGACCGAGTCACGGGCATCCTGCTCCGCGGGCTGTTCCGGTCCCTCTGAAGTTGATCTCTAGTCCGCCACCGACCCTTGCGGGCGGGTGGCTAGGGTCGCTGTCGGCCTGGAGGTGCGGTCACGGTGATCACGGGTGCGCTTCCACCGCTGGTGGTGATCTGGTAGTGGCCCAGGTGCAGGTCGCGATGACATCTCGGGCAAAGCAGACACAAATTTTCCAGATCGGTCAAACCACCTGACGCCCAGCCGACGATGTGGTGAGCGTGGCAGAAGCGTGGTTTCTGCCCGCAGCGCAGGCAACCGCGGTCCCGGGCG
>JALOLM010000442.1 GCA_025455985.1 Candidatus Nanopelagicales bacterium
CTTCGTGATCACCGGTGGCGATCCGTTCGAGCGCCCGGATCTGTTCGAACTCGTGCGTTATGCCGACTCCATCGGCCTGCCGGTCGCGGTCTCTCCGTCGGGGACCGAGGCACTCAATCGGGACAACCTCACGCGGCTCTACGAGGCGGGCGCCCACGCCATCTCCTTGAGCATCGACGGTGCGACTGCCGCCACGCACGATGCGTTCCGCGGAGTCGCGGGGAGTTTCGACCTCACGCTGCGCGGGTGGCAAGAGGCTCGCGAAGTGGGCCTGCGGGTGCAGGTCAACACGACGGTGACGCCGGGGAATCTGCAGGAGCTGCCCGACATCCTCGCGATGATCCACCGGATGGGGGTCATGACCTGGTCGGTGTTCTTCCTCGTGCCGACAGGCCGCGGCCAGCACCTTCAACAACTCAGCGCCGCGCAGGCCGAGGACGTGCTCAATTTCTGCTACGACGCCGACAAGATCGTCTCGCTGAAGACGACTGAGGCGCCGTCGTTCAGGCGCGTCTGTGTGCAACGCATGGTGTGCGAGCAATTGGGCTTGGACCCGGTGGTCGAGCTGGGCCTGGGTCGGGACTACCAAGACCTGCGGGCTCGGTTGGGCGGGCTGGCCCTGTCGGGTGCGCAGACGTTGCGCCGACCACCGCTGAAGGTCAGCGCCGCGAGGGGATTCGTCTTCATTTCCCACACCGGCGACGTCTACCCGAGCGGCTTCCTACCCAGCCCTGCAGGCAACGTGGGCGAGGAGTCCCTGGCCGACATCTACCGCTCGTCGGAGTTGTTCCGCACACTGCGCAACCCCGACGCTCCACCAGGACGATGTGGGCACTGTGAGTTCCGGGCCGTCTGCGGCGGCTCCCGACCTCGTGCCTACGGCGCGACGCACGACCTGCTTGCTGACGACCCGCTCTGCGCGTACGAGCCGGGATCGTTCGGCCACGCGGCTGAGGTCGCGCAGTTGTTGGGTGCCGGCGCGTGAGTGCTCCCCTCGACCCGCCCCCGGACACCAAGGACTGGACCTTCGTCATCGAGCATGGCTGTGCTGATTGCGGCTTCACACCCCAACCCGTGGAGCAGACCGGAGCGAGGCTGCGAGCGACCCTGCCAGCGTGGGAGCAGGCACTGCGCCGACCCGATGCCAGCACGCGGCCAGGCCCGCAGATCTGGTCGCCGGTCGAGTACGCCTGCCATGTGCGCGACACCTGCGAACTGTTCGGCCAGCGATTGGAGCTGATGCTCAACAAGGACGACCCGGTCTTCGAGAACTGGGACCAGGACGTGACCGCGATCGAGGATGACTACTTCCACCAAGACCCCTCTCATGTGCTTGAGGAGTTGACGCGCGAGGCCACAGCCACCGCGGCTGCCTTTGACGCGGTGCGCGCCGATGAGTGGGATAGGCCCGGACGGCGGAGCAACGGGTCGGTCTTCACCATCGCCACCTTCGCGGTGTACTTCCTGCACGACGTCGAACACCACGTGTGGGACGTCTCGGGCTAAGGCTGGATGCCTTTCGGTGACCAGCGGCCCACCACCAGTCACCCAAAGGCGGTGCCGAGAGATCACACGACAGCGTGCTGGCGTTCGTTCTCGGCAACGGCGCTGTGGCTCGGTACCCGCGGCCAGGTCCACGCCACGTACGTAATGCCGGCCAGCAGGAGCACCTCGATCGCAGTGCCAAGCAGGTAGTAGTAGTTGCCTTCTCCGACGGCAGCCCCAACGATGGTCAGCGCATAGACGACCGCAAGCACGATGTTGGTCATTCGCGAGACTCCTGCCGGCAGGACGAGGGTCAGGAACACCATCAGCGCCGGCACCACGATGTACAGGGTCGTCGACAGCAGGAACGTCTGACCGATGGTGAACCCGCTGATCTCACCGGCGGCGATGTCGGCGCGCACATCAGCGCGGTAGAGGCTGAACAGGTCGACGTAGACGAACACGAACAACATCGCGGTCCACGCGGCGGAGATCTTCAAACGGACGTTGACGGGGGCTGATTGTTGAGTAGACATGGTGCCCTCCTTCTTCTTTGGCTTACTTTGTAATCCTACGCCTACTTAGTAAGCTTGTCTACGTGAGCCCACGCCCCCGCCGACCCTTGACCCAGGAGCGAATCCTGCGAGCGGCCATCGACGTGGCCGACCAGGAGGGGCTCGGGGCATTGACCATGCGGCGCCTCGGACAGCACCTCGGCGTGGAGGCGATGTCGCTGTACAAGCACGTGGCCAACAAGGAGGCCATCCTCGACGGGGTGGTCGAGCTCATCGGCGCCCAGATCGCGGTACCGGCGCCGGGTACGCCGTGGCCCGATGCCCTTCGGGAACGGGCGAGTTCTGCCCGGCAGGTACTCGCCGCCCACTCCTGGTCGATCGGACTTCTGGAGGCCCGCGGATCGATGGGGCCCGCGACCATGCGCTACCTCGACACGATGCTGGGCATCCTGATCGGGGCCGGCTTCACGATGGAGGAGGCGGTCCACGCCCTGTGGCTGCTGGATTCCTACGTGTACGGCCACGTGATCCAGGAGACGAGCATGGCCCGAGGCGCCCCCGAACTGCCCGACACCGACCCGGCGATGAAGGCCGAGTACCCACATCTGAGCGCAATGCTGGCCAGCGCGAGCGAGTCAGGCTACAGCCTCGACGGCGAGTTCACTCGTGGTCTGGACCGCATCGTCGAGGCGCTGACACCGAAGTGAACCTTGACGAACTTACACCGTAAGTGCAATACTTACAACGTAAGTAACTGGAGGTGCATCATGACCACTCTCAAACCCACTTCGCGCCTGACCGGCATAGCCGCCCTCTACCTCGCCGCCGCCCTGGTCGCGGCGATGATCTACTTCCTGCTCGGCACCGACTATCCGACGGTGACCGACGCGGCAGAGAAGCTGGAACTGCTGGTGACCCACCACGTGGGTATCCAGTGGATGTACCTGATCGCCTACATCGGCTTCGGCCTGGTTCTCACAGTCCTGGCGCTGGGTCTGGACAGTCGCCTGTCCGCGTACGCCGCCACGACGGGCACACACATCGCGACCGCGGTCGGTCTGATCTGGGCAGTCATGCTCATCGCCACCGGACTGGTCTACACCTACGGGATGGGTGCGGTGGTGGAACTGCACTCCACCGATCCCGTCGCAGCCGTGGCCGCGTGGCAGGCCATCGAACCGGTCGCCCTCGGCCTCGGCGGTGCCGGCGGCGAAATCCTCGGCGGAACATGGGTGCTGCTGACCAGTGCCGTCACGCTCAAGGCACACGCCCTGCCCAAGACCGTGACCTGGCTCGGCCTGGTCGTCGGTTCGGCGGGCCTCATCTCGACCATTCCCGGGCTGTCCGGTCTTGCCGTTGTCTTCGGCCTGCTGGTGATCATCTGGCTGGCATCGCTGGCAGTGACTCTGCTGCGTGAGCACCCGACAAGTCCTGCGAATTCGACCGCTGAGCAATTGCTCTCAGCAAGTATGTGAGTCCGACTCAGGCGACACCCGGAGGCACTGTCCCGGGTGCCGCCTGATGTCGGGCGGCAGTCATCGGCCCCCGAGGCGTCGGTGGAAGACTAGAAGCATGAGCGCCACTGCGGTCGCCTTTCCCCCCTCGGACGGGGTTGTCACCGTCGAGGGCCTGTCCAAGCGTTTCAACGCAGTCAAAGCCGTGGACGATCTGACATTCACCGTTGCCCCGGGCCGGGTCACCGGGTTCCTGGGGACCAACGGTGCGGGCAAGACCACGACGCTGCGCCTGCTGCTCGGGCTGGCCACACCCGACGCCGGCAACGTCACAATCGGCGGGGTCCGGTACGACCAACGCCCCCGCCCAGCGCACCACGTCGGGGCCGCACTGGAGGCGGCGAGTTTCCATCCGGGGCGAACGGCACGCGACCACCTGCGGGTCTACGCG
>JALOLM010000443.1 GCA_025455985.1 Candidatus Nanopelagicales bacterium
GATGGGGACCGACATCTTCTACTGGCACGGATTCACCGAGATCCGCCTCGAGGACCGGTGGATCAAGGCCACGCCGGCGTTCAACATCGAACTGTGCGAACGGTTCGGGTTCTTGCCACTGGAGTTCGACGGCCGGTCCGACTCGATCCACCACCCCTTCGATACTGCGGGCCACCGGCACATGGAGTACGTCCGTCAACGGGGCAGTTTCGACGACGTGCCTCTGGCTGACATCGTCGCCGACTTCACAGACCTTTACCCGGCGTGGCAGGACGCGGTCGAGGCAGGCGGGGACTTCCTGAACGATGTCGCCGCCGAGAACCGCGGGTAACACAACACCACTCAGCGTGTGAGGATTGACCATCGCCGACCGAGGGAGCCAGCCATGCCCGGACCGATCGAGATCCACCAGGATGTCAGCGCACCGGCCGATGTGGTGTGGTCATTGATCACAGACATCGAGCACTGCCCGGCGTTCATCTCCGGCATCGAGTCCGTGCAGATGCTGTCCGGCGACGAGGAGTTCGGCGTGGGGACCAAGTGGCGCGAGACCCGCGTCATGTTCGGCAAGTCCGCGAGCGAGGTGATGACGGTGACCGCGGTTGAGCCGGGGCGTTCTTACGCGACCGAGGCCCAACACGGCAAGGTCACCTACACCTCACGCATGTCCGTGGAACCTAATGGCGACGATGCCTCTGTCCTGACCATGCACTTCGACGCCGAAGCCTCCGGGATGCTGAACAAGACGCTCGGTGCGGTCGTGGGCAAGATCATGGAGGGCAGCACGCGCAAGCTCATGCAACAGGACCTGGTGGACATCGCCGAGGCGGCCGAGTCACGCACGTGAGACACAGCAGGTTTCGTGGCCTGGCCTGCGTCATACCCCACGGCACCCAGGACGCACGCTTGATCAACCTGCAGATCCGGACCGCAGGAGTAGACGCACTACGCTGGATCCTGAGATGAATGAACGCGAAAACGGGTACCTCGGCGTCGAGGGCACTGTGCACCCCATCGTGCAGGTGGGCGACCCTGTGCTGTCGACCCGATGCGCGGAGGTCACGGCATTCGATGAGTCGCTGCATCAACTGCTCGCGGACATGTTCGCCAGTATGTATGCAGCCGACGGGGTGGGACTTGCCGCCAACCAGATCGGCGTGGGCCTACGCATATTCGTGTACGACTGTCCGGACGACAAGCAAGTCTTCCACCGCGGCGTGATGATCAACCCCACGCTGATCCCGCCAGCCCAACGCCGCCTCGACGAAGACGACGAAGGCTGCCTCTCGGTGCGCCACCAGTTCCACCCGCTCGCACGGCCCGACTTCGCGACGGTGACGGGTTTCGACCACACCGGCGCTCCTGTCGAGGCCTCGGGCGACGGGCTGCTCGCGCGTTGTCTACAGCACGAGTACGACCACCTCGAGGGGATGCTCTACATCGACCGACTGTCGGCGCGGGCGCGCAAGAAGGTGCTCAAAGCGTGGGCTGAGGAGCACCAGGCGCTCTAGGAGTCGGCTCCGGGGGTGGGTGCCATGTTCAACCGTCGATTCAGCAGTGCCACAACAGCCCGACGCCTGGTCGGTGTCGCAAGCGCCGCGGCTCTGGGATTGGGACTCCTGGTTGCCGGGCCCGCCGCAGCCGACCAGTTGCCGATCGATCTGGCGGATCCGGGCAGCGCAGCCGTGCTTTTGGATGGCGCTGCAGTTAGCGACTACGGCGGCTGGGCCGTCGCTGATGCGGGCGACGTTAACAGCGATGGCGTCGGCGACGTGGTGGTTGGTGCGATCCTGGCTGACACCGCCAACGGGGCCAACTCCGGGGTGACGTACGTGGTCTTCGGCGGGAGCAGCATCGACAACGTCGATCTGAACGATCTGGGCACGTCGGGATTCCGGATCCTCGGGGCGGCAGCAGAAGACCGCAGCGGCTACTCGGTGGCCGGCGTCGGCGACGTCAACGGCGACGGCATGGATGACGTCCTGATCGGTTCACCCATGGCCGATACCTCCGGCGGCGTGAACTCCGGCGCTGCGTACTTGGTCTTCGGGAAGGATGACGAGGCCGCCGTCGACCTCGCGGCGCTTGGAACGGGTGGCTTGCGGGTCGCCGGCGCTGCGGCGAACAACTCGACGGGTTGGTCGGTCGCCGCCGCCGGGGATGTCAACGACGACGCCACACCAGACCTGCTCATCGGTGCCCAAGCAGCTTCAAGCAACGGCAAGCCGGCGTCGGGTTCGACGTACGTGGTGTTCGGGGCAGACGGCGCCGGCGGCCTGGACCTGGCCGCGCTGGGCAGTCGCGGCTTCCGCATCGACGGGGCCGCCGACTATCAGCGCAGCGGTCTTGCCGTCGCCGGACCCGGAGACCTCAACAACGACGGCAAGGCTGACCTGCTCATCGGAGCGGGGTACGCCAACAAGGCCTACCTCGTGTTCGGCAAGGACAGCACCACTACCGTCGATCTCGCCTCGCTCGGCAATGGCGGGTTCGTCATGAGCAGTGCTTTTTATGACAACAGCGGCTGGTCGGTGGGCGGCGCTGGCGATGTCAATGACGACGGCACTGCGGACTTGCTGATCGGTGCGCCCTTGGCCGGTGAGAACAATCGAGCGGCCTCCGGCTCAACCTTCCTAGTCTACGGTCGCAGCAGCACCGAACCCGTAGATCTGGGCGCTCTTGGGACCGACGGAATCCGGATCGACGGTGCATCCGGTGACGACCAGAGCGGATACGCGGTCGATGGTGCCGGTGATGTCAACCAGGACGGTTTCGCCGACGTCCTGATCGGTGCGCGGAAGGCATCGAGCTACGGTCGTATCAGCTCTGGATCCTCCTACGTCGTGTACGGCAACACATCGCCCAATGGCCTCGATCTGGCCTCGCTGGGATCTGCAGGCTTCCGCATCGATGGCGCCGCCATGAACGACCAATCCGGGAGCGCGGTGGCGGGATTGGGCGATGTCAACGACGACGGCGATGTCGATCTGCTCGTTGGGGCGCCGGAAGCTGACAACAACAGCCGCAGCAATTCCGGTGCCAGTTACCTGGTGGTTGAATCCCCGCCGGTGTTCACCGTCCCCGGCGCACCCACCGGGGTCACCGGCACACCCGGCGACCAGCAGGTCCAACTGTCCTGGACCGCGCCCATCGACACCGGCGGCGCCGACATCACCGGCTACCGCATCGAGCAGTCCACCGGCGGCGGACCCTGGACCGAAGCCGTGGCCAACACCGCCAGCACCACCACCAGCCACCTGATCACCGGACTGACCAACGGCACCGCCCACACCTTCCGCGTCCACGCGATCAACGCCGCCGGCATCGGACCCGCTTCAACCCCCAGCACCGCCGTGACGCCCAGCGGCCCTGTGGAGCCAACGCCAGAGCCACCTGTGACACCACCGGCCACCTTGACCGTCACAGCTCGCCCGGCGCAGAAGGGAGTACCGAAGACCGGCAAGACGAGACTGGTCAGCCGAATCACCCCGGGCGCCGGACAGAACACTTCCATCTCCGTGAAGGTGGCACCGAAAAAGGCCAAGAAGAAGACCAAGGTCACGAGCACGTCGACCTCGGTCACGGTCCTCACCAAGAAGGCAACCAAGGGCACGATCACGGTCAGCATCACCGCGAGCGGCGCGGGCGTCACGGGGGTCACATGGACCCGCACCTGGAAAATCCGCTGACCGCACGGGCCCGGAAGGTGCTCAAAGCGTGGACTGAGGAGCACCAGGCGCTCTAGGCCCCGGCGTAGACTGAAGACAGGTTCGTGCAAGACCACTGGGGGTGGTTCATGTCGAACATCCGCCG
>JALOLM010000088.1 GCA_025455985.1 Candidatus Nanopelagicales bacterium
CAAGATTTCGTACCGCCTGAACGGGAAGTTCGTCGAGTACGACCCCCAGGCCTGGCGTGACCAGTACGACATGACCATCAACGTGGGCATCGGTACTGGGGATGTGCAGCAGCAGCAGCAGTTCCTGATGCAGATCGCTCAGGCTCAGGCTGTGGTGGCTCAGTCCCCGATGGCGGGGAAGCTGATCGACCCGAAGCGGATCTACAACGTCCAGGCCCGCCTGGCGGAGAACGCCGGCTTCAAGAACCCGGCCGAGTTCTGGGTTGATCCTGAGACCGCGCCGCCGTCACCCCCTCCGCAGCCTGACCCCAAGGTGATGCTGGAGCAGGCCAAGCTGCAGGACGGCCAGAACAAGACCGTGGCCGAGATGCAGTGGAACCGTGAGAAGCACCAGATGGAGCTGCAGTTCAAGGCCGAGCAGGCTGAACGCGACCGGCAGCACCAGATCGAGCTTGAGCTGATCCGCCAACAGGCACGCATGACCGAACCCGTCATGCCGCTGCCGGCGATGCCCATGGGCGAGATGGAAACCGAAGACGAGGGCGAGGGAGAAGAACAGCTCTCGACCCAGGACCTGCTGATGGCCCAAGTAGCCCAGAGCCTGCAGATGCTGGCCCAGGCGATGAACGCACCGAAGCAGGTGATCCGAGATGAAACCGGCCGCGCTGTGGGCGTGGTCCCTATGACTGGAGAGTGAGATGGCCGTTGTCTACCCGAACTCCGTGAAAATCGCCCGCATGGCCGCTGTTGTGAGCCAGGCCGGCACCACCGCTGTGCTGGAGATCGGCACCACCGGCATGGCCACCGTGCTGGCTACTTTCACCCTGAACAACCCGATTGCAGGCGCTGCGACTGGTGCGGGTGTGCTGACCCTCTCGGGCTTCCCCAAGAACGCCACTGCAGCCGCAACCGGCACCGCAGCCGCTGCACGTATCCGAACGGCTACGGGCGGCGCCGACATCGTTACGGGCCTGACCGTGGGCACCACTGCTGCCGACGTGATCCTGGACAGCGTGAGCATCACCAGCGGCCAGACGGTGACCCTGAACAGCGCCACCCTGACCCACGCGGCCTGATGCGCTTCCTGGCTCTGCTTCTGCTGCTGCCGGCCTTGGTGCTGGCTCAGCCGGTGGACCCGTTCGCGGAGGTCCGCTACTGCGGCAAGCCGGTCCGCAACGCCAGCGGCGAGATCGTCCGCAGCCGCACGGTGCTGGCCTACTTCCAGCGCCTGTATCCGTGCCCGAGCACCGGCAAGACCACGGGCGCGTGCCCTGGGTGGGCGATCAATCACACCATCCCGCTGTCCTGCGGCGGCTGTGACAGCGTGTCGAACCTGGACTGGATGCCGGCGGCCATCAAGTCGTGCGCCGAACCCTGGTGCCGTGACCGCTGGGAGCGTCAGGTCTACGACGACAAGACCGGCAACACGCCGGCCTGCACCAACCGCGTGCAGAACTGGAGCCGCTGACATGCCGATCATGCACAGCAAGGTGAGCGCCGCACCGGCGCCCAGCAACCCCGATCTGGTGGGCGGCCCAGATTGGAACGCTGAGCACACGATCACCACGGGCATCAACTTGCCCGACCAGGCGAACATCCCCGCAGCACCTGCTGCCGGCCAGCTGACCATTTTCAACCGCAACAGGGCAGGGCGTGCACTGCTGCACCTGATCGGCCCGGCCGGCATCGACGTGGCCCTGCAGCCGGCCATGTTCGGGAATTCGGTCTACATGTGGACGCCCAGCACCGGCACCACCGTGTCCACCAACTTCGGCACAAGCTGGACGGCCAGGAACGCCGGCACCGGCACTGCCCAAGCGCACCCAACCAGAGCCAGTACCAACAGCCTGACGTCTATGAACCGGGCCACGTTCGGCACCGGCACCACGGCCACCGGCAGCAGCGGCATCCAGTCCGCGCTGCAGGTCGCATGGCGAGGGAACCGGGCCAACGAGGGCGGCTGGTTCGCCTTTTTCCGGTTCGCCGTGGAGACCGATGCGGCCGGGATGCAGTACATGCTGGGCCTGTCCGCCCTGAACGCCGCACTGGCTGGCGAACCTTCGGCCCAGGCCAACACAGTGGCGCTGGTGAAGGACAGCGCGGACACCAACTGGTTTGTGGCCACCCGCGACGGTTCCGCTGTGACCAAGACCGCGACCGGCAAGGCTGTGACCGCTGGCGAGATCTTGGACTTCATCATGTTCGCGCCGCCCAACAGCACCAGCGTGACTGTGCGGCTGGTGAACGCGGTAACCGGGACGGTGCATGTGGACGACGTGACCATCACGGCCAACCTGCCGGTGAACACCACCTTCCTGTACGCCCACGCGCAATGCCGATCGACCGCCGGCACTACCGCAAAGCTGCTGGCCCTGAATCGCATCTATGTGGAGACCGACCTGTGAACACCTGGGACGTGATCCAAGACGCGGCCGGTGCGCTGGAAATGATCCCGCACGGCGACCCCGTGCCCGACGGGTGGGTGGTGGTGGCTGAGACTGCCAACCCCGAATACCTGATCTACATGGCCACGCTGCTGCAGGAGTAACCTGTGGCAGCTTTTGACACCGGCGCGTTCGACAGTGCGGCGTTCGACGCCGAGGCAGGTGCGACCGGTGCGATCACCGGCAGCCTAGCGGCGACCGAGGCCGGCCAGGACACGGCCGCGCTATCTGGTGCCGTCCGCGTCGCCGGTTCCCTGAACGCCACCGAGAGCGGCGCCGACACCTTCGCCGGGTCTGGCGCTGTTCGCGTCGCCGGCAGCCTGTCGGCCACCGAGACCGGCTCGGACACGTTCGCAGCCTCGGGCGCTGTGCGGGTCGCTGGTGATCTGACCGCCTCCGAGGTGGGTTCGGACACCTTCTCGGCCAGTGGGACAGTCGGAGCTGGTGCGATCACCGGCAGCATGGATGCCACAGAGCAGGGCAGCGATACGCTGGCTGCTTCGGGTGTCGTGCTGGTGTCTGGTTCGCTCTCGGCCACTGAGGTCGGGTCGGATACGGCCAACATCACGGGCGGGCAGGTCATCTCCGGGTCGCTCAATGCGTCCGAGGCTGGCTCCGACACCTTGGCCGCCTCCGGTGCGGTTCTGGTTCGTGGATCGCTGACCGTTACCGAGTCGGGGTCGGACACCCTGAGCGCATCGGGGTCGGTCGCAGTGACCGGCTCAAAGGGAGCGCAAGAACAAGGCGGCGACACCGCCCAGATCCTGAGTGGCGAGGAGCAGCCGGCACCGCAGCGCAACGGCGGATTCGTGATGACCGGCCGGCCTTCCCGGCTCTGGTGGACGCGCAAGCCCAAGGCACTGGACGACGAGGAAGCCGACCAGAAGGTCGAGCAGGTCGTCAAGGTCATCGAGCGGGTGGCGCAGGCGCAGGTCTCGCGCAACGTCACCCAGCCCAATAGGGTCGCCCGGGCTGAGGTCAGGGAGCAGATCGAGCCTCTGGTGCAGGAAATGCCCGGCTTCGACTGGGGCACCGTGTACCGCACCCTGCTGATCCAGGCAGCGGCGCAACGACAAATGATCCTGGCAGAGCAGGAAGCCCAACGGCTTCAGCGCCAGGCCGAAGACGAAGACGACCTGATCGTCCTCCTGATGGGGTGAGCATGGACCTGATCGAACAACAGACCCGGGGCACCGAAGCACAGATGCTCTTGGACAACCGCATCCTCACCGAGGCCCTGGACGCCATCGAGAAGGAGGTCTTCGATCAGTGGATGACCTGTCCGGCCCGGGACAAGGACGGCAAGGAAGCCCTGTGGCAGCTTGCCAAGACCGCGCAGAAGTTCCGGGGCATCCTGACCGGCTACATCGAGACCGGCAAGCTTGCCACCGAGCAGATGAAGCACTTCGAAGAGCGCAAAGGCATCCGCCGGCTCTTCGGCACCTGATCCCCGCAAGGGGTACGACGAACCCGCCCCGAGCGGGTTTTTTTACGCCCGCACCACGCGGGCTTTTTTGTTGGAGCGTGAATGGACACCAACCAAGAAACTGGAGTGTCGTTGGCCGATGTGGCCAGTCTGCTGGATGACGAGACCACCGAGGCCGTCGAACCCAAATCCGGCGAGGAGCTGACCGAGGAAGTCGCAGAAGACCAATCCTCCGAGGAAGCGACCGCAGAAGAGGGCGACGACGAAGAGGTGGAGTTCGAGGGCAAGGCGTACAAGGTCCCGAAAGAGATCAAGGAAGCCCTGCTGCGCCAAGCTGACTACACGCAGAAGACCCAAGCGGTAGCAGAGCAGCGCCGCACGCTGGAGGAGAAAGCGCAACTTCTCCAGCAGCGCGAGCAACTGATGAGCACTGCCTTTGAGAAGGCGGTAGAGCTTCGTGAGGTGCAGAACCGGCTTTCCCAGTTCGAGCAGATCGACTGGCAGAGCCTGGCAGACAGCGACCCCGCGCAAGCGACCAAGCTCAATCTGGCCTACCAGCAACTGCAACGAGAGGCGCAGCAGAAGTATTCCGAGCTGACCCAGACCCAAGCCCAGCAAGAGCAACTGAACGCTCATCAGCTTCAGCAAACGCTCGCAGAGGCTCAGAAGGAACTGCGGACCCGGCTGCCGAACTTCACGCCCGAAGTCGCAGAGAAGATCAAGGTGACGGCCCGTGAATACGGCCTGACCGACCAGGAACTGGCTTCCGTCATCGACCCGCGCCATGTGCACATCCTGCACGACGCGATGAAGTGGCGGGCACTGCAAGCGCAGAAGCCGCAAGCACTCAAGAAGGTTGCCGAGGCACCCAAGGCGATCCCGCCCAAGGCCACGCAGCCCAAACCCCGTACCAACAAGGCCGCCGAGGAGCGACTCCGTAAACACGGACGCCCCGAGGATCTGGCCGCCTTTCTCTAAGGAGAGATCGACATGCCCCAACCGACCGAAACCTTCGACAGCTACGACGCTGTCGGCAATCGCGAAGACCTGCAGGACAAGATCTACATGGTCTCGCCCGAGAAGACCCCCGTGGTCTCCTCGATCCGTCGCTACGACGTCACCCAGCGCCTGCACGAGTGGCAGCGTGACACCCTGGCCACCCCGAACAAGGACAACGCCGTCATCGAAGGCGACGACCGTTCGGGCTCGGCTCTGACCCCGACTCAGCGCGTGGCCAACACGGTGCAGCTCTTCGACAAGACCGTGATCGTCTCCACCACCCAGGAGAAGACGAAATCCGCCGGTCGCTCGTCGCAGATGAAGTACCAGATCAGCAAGGCCATGGTCGAACTCAAGCGCGACGTGGAAGCCATGACCCTGTCCGACAACGTGGCAGTGCAGGGCAACTCCACCACCGCCCGCAAATCGGCCGGTCTGGGTGCTCTGGTGTTCACCAACGTGTCGCACGGCGGCGCAGGTGCCACCCCGGCCCACAACTCCGGCCTGGCCACCACGGCTCAGACCGCCGGCACCAACCGGGCCTTCACTGAGACGCTGCTCAAGGGTGTTCTGCAGAGCATCTTCACCAACTCCGGTGAATTCGCCACGCTGATCAGCCTGACCCCGTCGCACAAGGGCACTTTCAGCGGCTTCGCCGGTATCGCCACGAACCGCTACCAGGTGCCCAAGGGCCAGCAGGGCGTGATCGTCGGTGGTGCGGACGTGTACATGTCCGACTTCGGCGAACTGACCGTGGTGCCCAACTACGTGCAGGCCACCGCCAACGCCAACACCGCCTTCGTGCTCACCCCCGAGATGGCCGGCATCGGCTACCTGGGCGGCTACAAGTCGGAGCCCCTGGCGAAGACCGGCCACACCACCAAAGAGCTGGTGTCGGTGGAAGCCACCCTGGTGGTGACCGCTGAGCGCAGTCACGGCAAGGTTGCCAACCTCCTGCCGTAATCGCAGTCAGCAACCGAACGGACCCGCCCGGGGCAACTTGGGCGGGTTTTTTCATGCCCGCATTCAAAGACCACGACCCCCAGACCGGCATCACCACCACGGTGCACTACGTGGACGACGCCAACAAGGTCGCGATCCAGAAAACCTACGACGCCGAGCCTCTGCTCAAGGCCGCTGCCGAGAAGCGGGCCGAGACCGAGGGCCAGCGGTGGGGCGAGATGCGCCACATCGGCTTCATCCCCATGGCTGAGCTCGGGAAGATGATGCGCCAGGACGGCACCGTGGACAAAAAGCGCGTGACCGACTTCCTCAAGCAGAACCCGGCGCTCTGCACGTTCAGTAAGGCCCTGAAATGACCTACAGTGAACTGCTCGCCAAGGTCGCTGCGTGGCTCAACCGCACCGATCTGACCGGTGTGATCCCGGATTTCGTCGAACTGGCCGAGGAGCGTATCAACCGACACCTGCGCGTGCGGGCGATGGAGATCGATCTGGCTGTCACGCCCATCGTCGACAACGAAATCACCCTGGCAGCGGACGTTCTGGACGTCAAAACCCTGTGGGTGCCGGGCTACGAGGGCTCACCCCTCAAACCGCAGTCGCTGGAAACCGTGCTGGCCGGCGGAACCGAGGGCATTCCCTCGATGTTCGCTCACAAAGGGGGCTCGGTCCTGCGTCTGAACGGGTATGGCGACGTCCAGGGTGTCCTGTACCAGCGCATCCCCGCTCTCGCGACCGCTGGCAGCACCTGGTTGTCGAATTCCGCCTCCAGCGTGTACCTGTTCGGTGCGCTGTCCGAGGCTGCCATCTACATCGGGGGTGATCCCTCGACGTGGGAGGCCAAGTTCCAGAAAGCCCTGGACGAGATCCACGGCAACGACAAGCGTTACAACGGCCCGCTGGTGGCCCGGGCACGATGACCCCGATCATTGGCTTCGCCCCGGACGCCGAGCAGACCACGCCCGGCCTGTTGTCGGACTGCGTGAACCTCATCCCCGCTCAGGTGGGCATGCAGGGCGGTCCTTCCCCGGTCGTGCCTGCGGGCGTCCCTGTTCTCCCGGCCGAATGCCAGGGTGCTGCGGTGGTTTCGCGCCTGGACGACACCCGGCGCATCATCGCGGGCACCCAGACCAAGATTTACGAGCTCGTCGCAGGTGCTTGGGTGGATCGCACCCGCACTGTCGGCGGCGACTACACCGGGGGCGCTGAATCCCAGTGGTCGATCACCCAGTTCGGTGACGCAACGCTGATGGCGAACCGCGCCAACGTGATCCAGCGCTCCACCACGGCTGGTTTTGCCGACATCGCCACCGCTCCACGTGCGGAGGTGGTGTTTTCGGTCGGTGCCTTCGTCATGGCCCTGAACACCAACGATGGGACCGAAAAGCCCGACGGCTGGCACTGCTGCGCGGCCTTCGATGACACGAGCTGGACGCCCAGCATCACCACGCAAGCCGCCTCAGGGCGGCTGGTGGCGACTGCGGGCCCTCTTCGTGCGGGTGCAAGGCTCGGTGAGTACGCGGTGGCCTACAAGAACCGCTCGATCTACCTCGGCCAGTACGTCGGCGCTCCGACCGTCTGGGACTGGATTCAAGTCCCCGGCGGTGAGGCGGGATGCGTGGGCAAGAACGCCCTGTGCGACCTGGGCGGGGTGCATTTCTTCGTCGGTGACGACAATTTCTGGCTGTTCGACGGAACCCGCCCGGTGCCCATCGGTGATGGTGTTCTTCGGGAGTGGTTCCTGGCGAACTCCAACCCGGCCTTCAAGTACAAGACCATGGCCGTGTTCGACCGGCCCAGGAATCTGGTCTGGGTCTTCTACTGCTCG
>JALOLM010000444.1 GCA_025455985.1 Candidatus Nanopelagicales bacterium
CGGTTCAAGGCGCTGTTCGTCATCGCCATCGCGCAGTTGATGATCGTGCTCGACGCCTCGATCGTGAACCTGGCCATCCCGAGTGCCCAGGCGGATCTGGGTATTGAACCCCAAGACGTGCAGTGGGTTGTGACTGCCTACACGCTGGCCTTCGGTGGGTTCCTGCTGCTCGGCGGTCGGATCGCCGACTACGTGGGGCGCAAGCGGGTGTTCATCATCGGCCTCATCGGGTTCGCGCTGGCCAGTCTCGTCGGCGGCCTGGCCATGACATCAGCGCAACTGTTCGCCGCGCGTGCCTTGCAGGGCGGGTTCGCTGCGCTTCTCGCCCCGGCCGCCCTGGCGCTGATCACCGTGACCTTCCACGACCCGAAGGAGCGGGCCAAGGCGTTCGGCGTCTTCGGTGCGATCTCCGGCGGTGGTGCTGCCATCGGTCTGCTCCTTGGCGGGGTTCTCACCGAGTACCTCTCGTGGCGCTGGTGCTTGGCCGTCAACACCCCGATCGCCATCATTGCGGCGTTGCTGGCCGTGCGGTTCGTCCGGGAGTCCAAGGCCGAGGGCAACACCTCCTATGACATCCCCGGGGCGATCACCGTCACCGGCGGTCTGCTCGCACTGGTCTACGGGTTCACGCAGGCCGCTCCGGCTGGGTACGACGACTCGGCGCACTGGACCGACGCGAGCACCCTGGTGTGGTTCGCGCTGTCCGCCGTGCTGCTCGTGGCGTTTTTCGTGATCGAGAGCCGCTCCAAGCACCCGCTGCTGCCGTTGCGGGTCATTCAGGACTCCAACCGCGCCGGTGCCTACATCTCGTCGCTCATGGTGGGTGCCGGCATGTTCGCGATGTTCCTGTTCCTCGGCATCTTCATGCAGACGATCCTGGGCTACTCGCCGGTGGTCGCCGGGTTCGCGTTCCTGCCGTTCAGCGTGGGCATCATCCTGGGTGCCGGTATTGCGGCGAACCTGATGCCCAAGGTGGGACCGCGGCCGTTGATGATCCCGGGCCTGGTTGCCGGTGCCGTGGGGATGCTGATGCTGGCGCAGCTGGAGCCCGACTCGGCGTACTTCACGCACCTGCTGCCGGCCATGGTGATCATGAGCCTGGGGATGGCGTTCGTCTTCATCCCGACCGCAACGGTGGCGTTGCATGGGGTGGACCACCACGACGCCGGTGTGGCCAGCGCGATGATCAACACCAGCCAGCAGGTTGGTGGGTCGCTCGGTACCGCATTGATGAACACCGTCGCGGTGTCGGCCACGTCGGCCTACCTGGTCGCCAACGCCGCTGCGGGCGAGGCCGCGATGCCCGCCGCCTTGACCGAGGGGTTCACGCGCGGGTTCTACGTGGGTGCTGCATTGCTGCTCACCGCCGCGGTGGTCGTGTTCTTCATGATCAGGATTGGTGCGGATGCGGCCGCCGACGAGGAAGAGGCCGCGCCGGTTCACATCGGCTGAGTTGGTGGCCCGCGGGCCTTTTGGTGAAGAAGTGACACGTGAGGTGTCTGTTTGTCACCAAAAGGCGGCGGGGCGGTCCAAGCCCCGCCGGGTCTGACTCCCCGGCGCTACCCTGGCGCCCATGGCTGATCCCGGGTGGTACCCCGACCCCGCAGGCGGAGCCGGCACGCGGTTCTGGGACGGCGTGGCCTGGACCGATCAGGTCAAACCGCCCGGCAAGGGTGTGCCCGGGTGGCTCCTGGTGGTCTGGTTCGTCGTGATGGTCGCAGCCGCTGTCGCGGGCTTCTTCTACGTGCTGCTCATGACCGCGTTCGGGTGCGACTCCGGCTGGGACGGCTGTGTCGGAGCCGGTGAGGCGACGTGGCTGGTGTACGCCGCAGTGTGCGCGGTGGGCCTGATAGGGCTGTTGACCTGGTCGCTGGTGAGCAAGTCGGCGGGAGTCCGGATAGCAGTCATGTTCCTGATGCCGGCGGTCCTGATCGGCGCACTGGTCATCTCCACCGGTCTGTACTTCGCGCTGGCCTCTTGGCTGGCCTGACGGGCTCACCCCGACGAGGGCACCGCAGCGGTGTCGGTGACCGGCAAACCCTGGAAGGACACGTTGAGCTGCTTGACCCCGGTCATCCAGCTCCAGTTGGTGGCCGAGGAGTTGTTGAAGCTCGACGATGGCCATCCGGTCTGCGCCTTCGTCGGGTACGGCCATTCGCTGCCGAAGTTCTGGCCGATGTCGCTATTGGCGCCTGCGGTGATGTCGAGGCCCGGTAGCGACACCGTCGGGGTGGCGCTGCAGCCGAACGTGACCGGTGTCGAAGCTGCACCGGACGTTGTCGACATGGCCTGCATGTCCGCCGACGACAGGTAGCCCACAGCCGTATTGCCCGACCCGGAAGTCGCCGCCGCCGCGATCGAGATGTTCTGCTGGCCGGCGTTGGGCCCGAGCTGCGGAGTGACCAGCCCGTCGGGCCCCCCGCGTCGACACCGAAGAACGTGACCAGCCAGTTCGCGTCCTGCGCGGTGTCGGTGTCGCTGTTGCCTGAGTTGTTCACCCGCGCGGTGGCCAGGGTTGTGCCGCTGATCTCGGTCGTGGACGTCCCCTGCCCGAACGGTGTGTACAGCGACGCGTTCGTCTGCGCGAGGCTGCATTGGAGGGTGTACTGGCCGGTGTTGGGGTCCAGCGTCGCCGTGAGGACAGGCGGTGCACTGGGATCGGCGTACATCCCGCTGTTGAACTCGGGGTTGGTCAAGAAGCTCAGCTGGATGTGCATCTCGCCGTACGGGTCGTACTGGCACCAGGTCTCACACTTCGGGTACTTCCTCGTGCAGTTCCAGCTGTACTGCGAGATGCACTCGGCCTGACCGTACGGGGTCCCCGGGTTGGGCCCGAGGTACTGGAACAGGCCGCCTTGGAACGTCGCGCTGCCGCCGGTGAACTCCCCGGAGCCGGCGTTGTTGCTGACCATCGGAGCCGACTGGCCGCCGTTCCAATAGTAGAGCGCATTGGTCTGTGCGCCCAGCGTCGGTTGCAGGACGTTGACCAGGAAGTCGTTGTCGGGCACCGCAGTCGAACCGCCCTGGTTACCAGCAGCGGGGCTACCGGCCCACGTGTTGGTCGGGGTGAGCGTCGCCTGGGTGGCGTCCGTGACGCCATTGGTACCGATGCCGGTCACCACGGTGCTCAGGCCGAACAGCTGTGGGAAGGTGCTCACATTGGTGCAGCTGCTCTTGGAGTCCAGCCCCTTGAAGAAGGACAGCGTGAACTTCACCGCCGCCGCCGCGATGGCGCCGACCACACCTGCTGTGGAGTAGGTGCTTCCGGAGTACAAGGCGCCCAAAGCGTTCTGCCCGGCGGCATTGGCCGAGTTGGTCAAGTCCGTGGGCAGCGATCCGTTGCTGCCAGGGGAGTTCATGCCCTTTGTCGCGCCGTTCAAGCCGGGCCACGGCGACTGGAATATGAGCTGGCCGCCACCGGAGTTGAAGTTGGGATCAAAGATCCCGGTGTACTGGACCATCGCCGACTGGCCCGATGCCACGGTGGTCTGCACTGCTCCCGGGCCCTGGTTGGGGGCGTCGGTCGACAGGCCCGTCCACATGCATTGGATGTCGGGGTTGAAGTTGACCTGCTGCTGGAACGGGGTGTTGTTGTCGACGTACACGTTGTTGAAGAACGGTGAGTCGCCCTGAGTGGAGGCCAAGGTCGCAGACGCCGCGCTCGACATCCGGGCGTTCTGCCGCTTCGCGACCGTGAGCAGACGCTTGCGCTGCTTCGAGGAGAACTTCGTGAGCACGGGCGCAGGCGAGATCTGCTTCACGTCGTAGGTAGGCGTGCTGCCGCT
>JALOLM010000089.1 GCA_025455985.1 Candidatus Nanopelagicales bacterium
ACGATGTGCCGGTGGACATCGCGATCCAGCTGCTCATGGGCTTGGCCACAATGGCCGCCAAGGATGCCAAGGGCTGACGACCGATTTTTGAACCGCAACCCAGTACGTGCTCTGGCGACGGAGGGTGGACGCCATCAAATGTGTTGTCTGCGCCGGTGCAACGGATTTGCTCAATACCGCCTGAGCCGAATCATCCTGGGCCTTAAACCAGGTAACCACATCTAGGCGACACCTCTAGGGCAGCGGAAAGTCCTTGGTCTGCCCGTCGCGGGTGACGTACACGACGTCGTCCTTCACCGAGACCTTTGGCGTGCTCGTGCCGGCGGCCAGCACGCTGACCCATTTGACCTTCTCACCCTTCTTCAGCGTGTCCCGCCGCTGCAAGACGGTGCCCTTGACCAACTCGCCGTAGCCGTTGGTGAACCAGCCGTCGGAACGCTTGCTGGTCGGGCGGTACGTGCGTACCGTGCCGCCGCCCTTGAAGACCATCCGGGCAGAGGCGGTCGGCGTCGCCATGGTGGCGCCTTTCGAACGGGCCGTGACGGTGACCGAGTCTGGGGCCATCCAGCGCTGATCGGCACGTATCCGCTTGACCGCCTTGACGGAGTCCACTACCACCAGGGCGTCGATCTCACTGTCGTAGTACACGCACCGTTTGATCGTGGCCGACGTGTAGGTGCGATCCCGTAGGCACGTCTGGTCGTACGGGCCGCCCTCAGCCGAGAGAACGCTCGACGACTCCGAGGCGGTGGGCGGGGCTGCCATCAAGCCCAGCACGGACGCCTTCTTGGACGGCTTCTTCTTCGGCTTGAGCGTGGTCACACGGATGACACTGTGGCCCGAGCGGCTCACCATGTAGTCCCGGATGGCGGAACTGTCGTAGCGGTAAGGGCCTGGATCCCCGATGAACTCGGAGCCGTAACTGTTGAACGTCACCGATCCCAGGTCGCTGTGCACATGGGCGGTCACATAGGGACGGGACACCCGCACCGAGTAGAACGTGGGCCGGTGACCGTCGATGTCACCCCAGCTGTTACGGCCGAAGACGTAGCCGCCGCTGAACACCTCGTACAGCTTGGTGGGCGGTTGTCCTTGTGCGCCTTCGGTCGCGGCCCACAGCGCCTCGGAGTCCGGCGCGAACCACTTCGGCGCCAGCTTGGCGCGATGTGTGTCGCCGGTCATGACGAGGTTGAAGTTCGGGTCGACACTCACCGCGAGGAAATGTTCGAGGCGTTTGGTGGCCGCGAAGATCGACTCGTACGGCACGCCGCAGCGATCATAGATCGGCGCGAGCTTACTCAACAGCCGCAGCGTGTAGTAGGCGTACCACGGCGAACCCTCACGGTCGCTGCCGTCGGGAAGTATCAGGTAGTCCGCCAGGCGATCCAGGTTGTTGGCCGCTTGGTTCATCTTGGTCGTGTCGCCTAGATAGCAGAACGCGGCCAGTGCGGAGCCCTGGGAGTGGATCGCGGTGTTGTTCGTGCCGCCGCCGAGCTTGAAGCCCTTGATCTGCGTGTTGGCCTCTTTGCGGGTGGCCTTCACGAAGCGTGCGCCGTCGCTGATGTCGGATGCGCAGGTGAGGGTCCACAGCCGTTCGCCGGCGATGATCGGCTGGGTCACCGACCAGGTGCGCGACTTCTTCTTCTTGTGCTTGCCGAGCCAGTTGTCGATGAGGTCGAAGAAGCGTTCCACCATGGGGACATCCCCGCGACGCGCCCCGGTGTATAGCAGTGGCACAGCCCAATAAAGGCCGTTGACATGGGTGTTGCCAGAGGAGTCCAGGGTGCTTTGCGGCTTCCAGTCCGGATCGGCACTGAGCCGGTAGTAGCCGTATTGCCCGAGGTTCGCGATGTTGTCATCCATGATCGAGTCAGCGTCGGCAGCGTCCCCTTTGCTGCTCGGGATCAGCAGTCGGCACCAGGAGTCCTCACGGATCTTCTGATTCATGGGGATGCCGTAAGGGCCAGGCGTCGGCGTCGTGGTCGGTTCGGTGGTGGGCTCGGTGACGGGACTCAGCGTCGGGGAGGGGGAGTCCGTCGGGTCGGGCTCCTCGGCGGTTGCGGGGGACACGCCCAGCAACAGAGCCGACACCATGAGCGGGACGACGGCCTTACGCATACCTTTGTTCCTATCAGAGATTCCGGTGATGGCCAGCAGAGCGCACCTGATGCCCCATCTTCGGACTACCAATGCGCCAGGAGACCCATGCAACCGTCAGAGGCTGACCAGATCGTCGAACTGCTGAGGCAACAACGGATCATGGCGCATGTGCATCCGACGGGACTGCAGAACGCTGCGATCCGCATTGTCCTGCCCGGAGGCCGCGAGGCGATCTGGGATGGTGACGCTGCAGCCGGCCTCGAAGCGCAGGTCATGGCCGACGGCATGCTGGTGGGATTTGTACCGGTTATCCGTGGGTCGGAGACTTTCACCGTCGAGCAGAGCGCTGAGGCCATCGCCACGGCCGACTACGGCTTGGGATAACTGCCAGGCGGTATCCACAGATCCTCCGGCGGCGCCCTCGCGGATCCTCTGGGACGCAAGGCTTGGGGTCATGACGATCACCTTGGATTCGCCGGAGGCCGCGGCCGCCGCTACCCCGTACCTGCTCGGTTTCACCCCCGAGGACTCGTTGGTTCTCATCCTGCTCGACGAGGGCGGGGCAAACGTCACTATGCGGATGGATCTGCCATGGGGTGCGGATCTGGAGTGGCTGAGGACCCTCCTCGACGGAATCCCCGACCCGGTTCCCGCGCGGGCTGTTCTGCTCGTCTACTCACACGTTGCTGACGCCCACGTGGCGGTGGCCATCGGGAACTGGCTCGGTGACGTACTGAGCCCGGTGATGGACGTCAAGGACGTCCTGCTGGTCAGCGACGGCTGCGTGCGGTCGGTCGTGTGTCCCTGCCAGGAGTGCGAGGACCGCGCAGGCATCGCTTTGACCGATCTGGAGGATCACCCGGTGGTGGCCCAATGTGTCGCCGCCGGGCTCACGCGGCTCAAGAGCCGTGACGATTTGGAGAGTCAGCTCTTGCCCGTGGACGACGGCGTGTCCCAGGAGGTGGCTGCCATCCTCGAGACGCCGTATGGCGATCGCGGGGACTACGAGATCCGGCGCGACGAACTTGAATCGCAGGCCCTCGGGCTGCTGACATCCACCGAGAATCTCGACGCTCAGGCGGTGGCTGTGCTTGCCCACGCGTGCGCCGACGTTCATGTGCGGGATCCGCTGCTTGCGATCATCATCGACCGGCACGAAGCAGATGAAACCGTCCTTGCATCGATTCGTACGCGACTGACCTACGCGGTGATCCACACCCCGACTGAGTTCGCAGGGCCGGTGGCCGCGACTTTGGCGCTGTTGGCGTGGGTCGATGGCGATGGCGCGTCCGCGCTGGTAGCCGCCGATACCGCCCTGGCCTGCGATCCGGAGAACAGCCTGGCACCTCTGGTCTGCCACGCCTTGCAGCACGGATTGCCGCCGACGACCTGGGGCAAGATCAGCAGGGACATCCCGATGGACGTTCTGCGAGGCCGGCGACGGCGCAGTGCGTGAGTCGTTGGGGGAACGGGTATGAGGGGCGGACACGGGCAGACGGAGAAAACGGCCGGTCGCGGCTGGAATAGCAGAGGCGTGACAGAATGTTCTAATAGGCGAGCGCAGTGTCACGAAAGCTGCGACCACCCACCCGACATGATCCTCGACGAGAGGTTGTTACGTGCCGACTGTCAAGTCGAAGGCCGAACCCACGGCCAAGAAGGCGGCCTCCAAGTCCGCAGCCCCCAAGAAGGCGGCGACGAAGAAAGTTGTGACCGCTACCGCGACTGCGGCGAAGAAGAGCGCGACAGCGAAGAAGGCACCGGCGAAAGCTGCGCCTGCCAAGAAGGCTCCGGCCAAGAAGGCCGCCGCTGTCGAGGTCGAGGAGCAGCACACGCCGGCGAAGAAGGCCGCCGCCAGGAAAGCACCCGCGAAGAAGGCTCCGGTCAAGAAGGCCCCTGCCAAGAAGGCAGCGGCGAAGAAGGCCGCCGACACCGTCGACGCCGAGCAGATGAATGAGGCAGCGGTACTCGAGAAGGACCTCGAGACCGAACTCCAGAAGGATCTCAAGCAGCTCGCTGAGGAGAAGGACAAGGACAAGGACACGGAGAAGGAGGCGCAGACCTTCACTTTGTCCGACAGTGACGACTCGGACGAGCCCGTTGCCCAGGTGACTCAAGCGGGAGCGACTGCCGACCCGGTCAAGGACTACCTCAAGCAGATCGGCAAGGTCCCCCTGCTCAACGCCGAGCAGGAGGTGGAACTGGCCAAGCGCATCGAAGCGGGCCTGTTCGCCGAGGAGAAGTTGGCCGAGAATCCCGACCTCGACACCGAAACCCGGATAAAACTGGAGTGGATCTCCGAGGATGGCCGCCGGGCCAAGAACCACCTGCTGGAGGCCAACCTTCGTCTGGTCGTGAGTCTGGCCAAGCGCTACACAGGCCGCGGCATGCTGTTCCTGGACCTGATTCAGGAGGGCAACCTCGGTCTGATCCGTGCGGTCGAGAAGTTCGACTACACCAAGGGCTACAAGTTCTCGACCTATGCCACGTGGTGGATCCGGCAGGCGATCACCCGGGCCATGGCCGACCAGGCGCGCACCATCCGGATTCCCGTGCACATGGTCGAGGTCATCAACAAGCTGGCGCGTGTTCAGCGCCAGATGTTGCAGGACCTGGGACGAGAACCTACTCCCGAGGAACTCGCCGCCGAGTTGGACATGACCCCGGACAAGGTCGTGGAGGTCCAGAAGTACGGCCGCGAGCCGATCTCACTGTCCACCCCGCTCGGCGAGGACGGCGACAGTGAGTTCGGTGACCTGATCGAGGACTCCGAAGCCATCGTTCCCGCCGACGCCGTGTCGTTCACGCTGCTGCAGGAACAGTTGGAGTCGGTGCTCGACACACTCAGCGAGCGTGAGGCTGGTGTGGTCCGGATGCGGTTCGGGCTGTCCGACGGGCAGCCGAAGACGCTCGACGAGATCGGCAAGGTCTACGGGGTCACCCGCGAACGGATCCGCCAGATCGAGTCCAAGACCATGAGCAAGTTGCGGCACCCGTCGCGCAGTCAGGTTCTGCGCGACTACCTCGACTGAGGCGCCGGCCACCCGGCAGCGGCGGTCTCGGCCGTCGGCTGCGCGGGTCCCATGCCGGTCACGACTGGCAGCAGGCCAGCCCAGTGGGGAAGGTCCAGGTCTTCCTCGTCGTCTTTGGGCGGTCCGCTGCGCTGCTTGACCGACGCCTCGACGATCGGCAGTCTCAGCACCTGAGTCGCAGCCAGCTCCTTGTGGTTGGGTCGGCGACTGTGCTGGGAGCGCCCCGGCGCCACTCGCTCCACGATGGCGGTGAGCGCGATGTCGATCTCTCGGGGGTCATCGACCACGGTGGCCTCGCCGCGGACGATGACACTGCGGTAGTTCAGCGAGTGGTGGAACTGGCTCTTGGCCAGGACCAGTGCATCGAGCAGCGTGGCCGTCAGACAGACCTGTGCCGGTGCCTCAAGCGCCAGCTGCGATCCCGTGGATACGTGCATGTACAGGTCGCTATTGACCCGGGCGTGCATGACCGGGATCACCAACGGCCCAGCGGGTGTGTCGTACCCGAGATGGCAGATCAGCGCCTCGTCCAGAACCGCCCAGATCGCCTCGGTGTCGTGGGACAGTCGCTCGGCCAGTCTATGCGGGGTCGTGCGGACTGTCGGGGGTAGCGATGCCATCAGCAGGAATCCTTTGTCGGCGAACTCCTGCGAAGCCTATGCCCCAGGCATGCGGAACTTCGTCGGCCGGCTTGGCTTGCTGCTGCCAGCCGATGAGTCGGCGACAACCCGGAACCAGTACACGGTGCCAGGCGTGACCAGAATCCTGGTCTGCGCGGCCTGGGTACGACGGACTCTGACGAACCGGTTGCCGTCCTTCGAGCGGTAGAGCAGGTACTTGCTCACAGGCACCCCGAGTTCAGTGGAACGACGCCATTGGACTTTGACCGTCCGGTCATTGACCGCCCTGACCTTGGGTTTGCCCGGCTTGGCCGGTGGCACGGACTTCGCTGAACCGTCCTCGGGTGGGGGCGCCTGGTATTCCGGCGTCGTACCAGGATCGGCCGGCGAACTCGGGTCGGCTGGAGTGCCGGAGCCAGGGGGATCAGTCGGGACAGGTGCGGCACCCGGGGCAGCGATCGTGAAGTCCGAGCCATAGGCCCACTTCATGGACACGTCCTGCCCGTCCAGTCCTCGCACGCGCCAGCGGTAGTTCCCGCCCGCCAACGGTTCACGGGTAGTCGCCCACGCAAGGTTGTCGGTCTCGAAGGCCTTGGCCTCTGCCCAGTCTCCAAGGGTCACCTCAACCTCGTAACGGGATACTCCGCCGGTGGCGTACCCCGGGTCCGCTGCCTCAGCTGCGGTCAGGGCGTCGTTCCACCGCAGCACCACGTGGCGGCCGGCGTCGGTCGACGTAGTCGACAACCCCGTGGTGGCGATGCTGCGGCGCCCGAATGTGGCGACCTTGGAGGGGTGGTTGATCGCCGCGCGTTCTGCCGTGTCGCAGTCGGCGATCGGGTCGTCTTGAGTGCAGGGAATCGCGAACCAGTGGTAGGCCTGGCCCGCGTTGACCTCGTCGTAGACCTCCCCGGGCATCAGCGCGGCCGTATTCGTGGCGTAGGTCGCGACCCGGTTGGTGAAGTCACGATCGAGGGCGATCACGACGCGGTAACTGGCGGCGGCCGGGGTCGGTTCCCACGTCAATAGCGGGATGTCCGGGTGGGTGTCAGTCCCGGACAGTGGCGTCGCGGCCTGCCCGATCGAGCCGGATCCGGCATTGGCCGACGGAGTCACCGTCAGTGGGTCGGGGACTGCCTCGGCAGTTTCTCGGCGCTGGTCCGACCACAGCCCGTAAACAGGCTTCGCCTCACTCGCCTCGGGGTAGTCGGGGTCGGTGGGCATGTCCACCGCCCTGACCCGCACGTAGTAGGTGGTGGCCGACAGCAGCGGCAGCATGGTGTTGCACCCAGTGTCCACGGCCTCGCGGCCGGAGTACTCCCCGGACAGATAGGGAGTCAGCGTCGTGTGGGGCGTCGTGCACTTCATGGTGACCGTGTCGTCAGCACTGTTGAAGTTCTCCGAGAGGCTTATCTGGACCTCGTACAGGGCGGCCCCCGGAACGGGATCCCAGGTGAAACCCACCTGGTTGGCCGGCGGTGCCGGATTTGCCCCGATGAGCCGGAGGTTCTCCACCCGGGAGGCCGGCACAGCGGATGCCGTCCCAGCGGGCTCGTCGTCGTTAGTCCACCGGCGGGTGAACTCCGATGCCCCACTCCAAGAACCGGCCGAGCCGTTGTCGGCCACTGCCCGCACCCGCCAGAAGTGCGTCTTGGCGCCATAGCTGAACGTGGGGATGTAGGTCGTCCCGAACACCACGACCTCACCACCGCCAAGCGGGTCGCTCAGCGTTGCGAAATCGTCGTCGAGACTGACCTGCACGTCGTAGTGGTCGGCTCCGGGAACGGCGGTCCAGGTGAAGACCGGCTGGTCGCCACTGCTGCTGCGCTTGGAGTGAGCGGTGTCGGCGCGGGTAGCGGGACACTGCGAGCCGGCCCGGCCAGCCAGACCAGCAAACTGAGGACGACCATCCCGAGGATCGGCAGCCGGGAGACCCCGCCCGTGTGTTGATTGCTCATCGCCCTCGTGCCCCTGTCATCTCGGAACGAATATCTTGGTCGGCAGGCTCTCGCCCGCGAGGTTGTTGGCTGTCACCATGAACCAGTAGCGCTGCGACGGTCGCAGTTTGAACGTGGCGGTGGTCTTCGTAACCCTGGCCAGCGGCTTCCAGCGAATCCCGCGCTGGGAGACGTAGAGGGTGTAGTCGGTCACGGGGAAGTAGCGGGAGCGTGGCTGACGCCAAGTGATCACAACCCGCTGTCCGCGACGGCCTGCTCGCAGGGCGACCGGATTCGCCGAAACCAGGTAATCAGGTACGAAAGCCTCACGGTCGACGGCGATGATTCTGCCCGCAGCCCACTCTGTGCCCCTGGTGCGCAACTGGATCTCATACCAGGACACACCTGCCA
>JALOLM010000445.1 GCA_025455985.1 Candidatus Nanopelagicales bacterium
TCGAAGACGCCTTGGATGTCGTTGAACATCGCCTGATTGACGATGATCGCGATCGCAAGCTTTCGCCCGGACTCGGCGATCACGTAACCGCCGAGGGCCTTGGTCTCCAGCCGAAGTCGTTGGTTCAGTAGGTCCTGCGCGCCCAGTGTGCCGGTCTTCGCGTACACGTTTCCGGCCGCTGGGCTGTCCTTCTGCACGGTCGCCACAGAGCCATCGACGCCCATGATCGGCTGGGCTTCCTGCCAGCGCTGGGCATCTGGGCGCGCTGCGAACGACTCCATCAAGTCCGTGATTGTGCCAGCGGTGATGAAGTTCCCGGGCAGCCCGGACCCGTCGACGAGGGAGGCCCCGGCCGGGTCGACGCCGGCCGCCTCGAGGATTGTGGCCATCTCCGGGAAGCCGTCATCGCAGTCGCGGCTGCCTATCGCGGCGGCCAAGAGGCAGATCTGAGTCTGGGCCCCTCGGTTGTAGCTGACTTTGAGGATGTACGTCCCGTTCTCCTCCAGCGACAGTCCCTCCAGCGCCGCGGCCTCGGGCAGTTTGGCCACTCGCTTGTCGGAGGGAAGGTCCTGCGCGGGATTGGCGGCGGTCGCATCGCCGGGAACCTGCACACCAGCGCGCTCGAGGGCCTCGATGAACGCGGTGCGTGCGAACCGCGCCGGGTCGTCGAAGTGCTCAACTTTCAGGACCGGGTCGCTGTCGGCGGCGATCGTCCCGCGCAACACGATCACGCCGTAGCGGGGGGAGGTGATCTCGATGGCGCCCTGCTCTCCTGCCGCAACCGTCTGCACCCGGTTGACCACGCGCCACGGGGCGACCTCGGGACGCATCGTGACCGAGGCGGGTTCGCCCTCCGCGCCGGGCGTCGTCACCACGTCGATGAGGTTGTTATTGATGATGATCGGGGACACTGGTCCGTCCTCGGTACCCAGATCCTGGGTCACCCACAGGCGGTCGTCCACGATCACGTCACCGTTGATCCGTTCCACCCCGGAGGCCTTGATCTGCTCGGCCAGTTCGTCGAGCCCGGCCAAAGGGTTGTTGTCCGCGATGGTCGCTCCGGGCAGGAGATTCGCGTCATTGTGATCGAGATCGGTGAACACCACCGTGCCGTCCGGACCGGTCTGTCCGCCCATCGTGATGTCGCCCTTGCCGACGAGGATCAGGTCGCCGTCGAGCGCACCTGCGGTCACCTCGCCGGTGCGCACGACCGGGGTGCTGATCGTGTAGTCCGGGCCGAACTTCAGCCATGCCGCGCCGACGCTGAACGTCTTGGTCACCGACGCCGGTTCCAGAAGAGCCGTGGTGTTGTAGTCGACCAGGACTTCTCCGGTGTCGGCGTCGGCCACCTTGACCGCCCAGGTCGAGCCGGCGTAGGGAGCGGAGTTCATGATGTCCACCGCTGCCTGGCTCAATCCGGGGATGGATCCCACGCCCGTGGAGGACTCTGGTGCCGGGTCGCCTGAGCAGCCGCCGAGGACGACGGTGGCCGCGGCTATCGCGATGAGCGGTGTACGCACAGTCTCTGCCTTCCGGTGATCGTGAGCACAGCCTAGAGTGCTCACGATCTCAGCCCAGTCGCACAGCCCAGGCGTACGATCGAATTGGGTTGCGAATTCACGCAATCGGATAGGACCGGCCACGATGCCTCGCGAAATTGAGTACCCGGCCGAGATCGAACTCCCGATCGTCGACACCGCGGGCGCGATTCCCGCCCGCAACGCAAGACGCTTCCCGCAAAGGCCCCTGTACGCGGTGCGCAGCGGCCAGGGATGGGTCGATGTCACCGCGGCGCAGTTCCACGAGCAGGTCCAGGCAGTCGCCAAAGGCATCGTGGCCCGCGGCATCCCGCCGCGCAGTCCGTTGGCCATCCTTTCGCCGACCAGTTACGAGTGGGCGGTTCTGGACTTCGCGTTGTGGTCGATCGGGTGCTTCGCCGTGCCGGTCTATGACTCCTCGTCGGTCGAGCAGATCGAGTGGATCCTGACCGACAGCGGCGCTGTGGCCGTCATCGTCAGTAGCGCCGCGATGGCGCAACGGGTGCGCGACACCGGCTTGGCGACCCCGACCTGGGTCGTGGCCGAGGATCTGCTGGCAGATCTCGCCGAGGAGGGGATGGGCGTCGCGGACGAAGAACTCGCGGCACGGTTGGCCTCGGTGACCGCCCAGGACCCCGCGACCATCGTCTACACGTCGGGCACGACCGGCCGGCCGAAGGGTTGCGTGATCACCCACGAGAATCTGCTGTTCGTGGTCCGGACGCTGGTGGCCACCACCCGGCCGGTGGTCGATGAGCCGGGGGCGCGCACAGTGCTCTTCCTGCCATTGGCCCACGTGCTCGGCAGGGGAGCGCAGGTCTATTGCGCTGAGGGAGGCATGCAGGTCGCGCACTGCCCCAACCCCAAGCAGTTGCCCGCCGGGCAAGGGGAGGATCTTCGAGCGCGCCGCGAAAGTGGCCATCGAGTACGGGAAGGCGTCGGCGCGGCCGTCCTGGCGACTGCGCCTGGAGCACACACTGTTCGACAGGCTTGTGTACTCGAAGATGCGCGATGCGATGGGCGGGAGTCTGCGGTTCGCCATCACGGGTGGGGCCAGCCTCGGCGAACGATTGGGGAGCTTCTACGCGGGGATCGGCTTGACGGTCATGGAGGGCTACGGACTCACCGAGACCACGGCGTCCGGGACCTTCAACCGGGCGCAGAATCCGCGGATCGGCAGTGTCGGTCAACCGATGCCAGGAACTGCGGTGCGGATCGACGAGGACGGCGAGATCTCGCTCAAAGGCCCGCACGTCATGGCGGGCTACCACCACAACGCGGCGGCGACGGCTGCGGCCATCGATGCGGACGGCTGGTTCCGCACCGGGGATCTGGGCAGTCTGGATGTGGACGGCTTCTTGCGGATCACGGGACGCAAGAAGGAGATCATCGTGACGGCGGGCGGGAAGAACGTCGCACCGGCCGTACTCGAGGACCGGATGCAGGCGCACAACCTGATCGGCCCGACGATGGTCGTGGGCGAGGGGCAGCCCTTCATCGCAGCTCTGATCACGCTGGATCCGGACGCCCTGGAAGCGTGGGCGGCCGCGCACCACAAACCGGGGTCAGTGGCGCAACTGCACGACGACGCCGACTTGCGCGCCGAGATCCAAGAGGCCGTTGACGATGCCAATGCGGCTGTCTCGAAAGCCGAATCCATCCGCTCCTGGCGACTTCTGGACAGTTCGTTCACTGAGGAGTCCGGGCACCTGACCCCGACCCAGAAACTCAAACGGGAGGTCGTGGCCAGGGACTTCCAGGAGGAGATCGCGGCCATCTACCACTGAGGCCGGTGAGGCTACTGGGCCTCGGACTTGACCTTCTCCGCCTGCGCCGCGGGCATCGGCTGGTAACCCAACGGCCTGCGCTCGAAGTGGCCGGTGCCGTGGGACATCGACCGCAGGTCCACCACGTAGCGGGTGAGTTCGATCTCCGGAACCTCAGCGGTGACAACCGTGAAACCGGCGCCGTCAGAGTCCGTCCCGGT
>JALOLM010000090.1 GCA_025455985.1 Candidatus Nanopelagicales bacterium
GTCAGCAGGTTGAAGAACGTGGTCTTGCCGGCGCCGTTGGGGCCGATCAGCGCGGTGATGGTCCCGCGCTGGATCTCGACGTGCTCGACATCGACGGCCTTGAGACCACCGAAGTGGCGCATGACCCCGTCGGCGATCAGGATGGGATCCGGCTTGGCGACGCCCGGCTCGTGGGGAACGTCCTTCAGCGCTTCAATGAGGTGCCTGAGGTCATCGGGCATCGAGGCTCAACTCCTTCTTGTCGCCGAGGATCCCCTGTGGCCGGAAGATCATCAGGAGCATCAGACTCAGACCCAGGATCCAGTAGCGGATCTGGCCGACCTGGTCGTTTCGGATGAAGTCGATCGTGCCACTTGAGACCAAACCCGACAGTGCGCCGTCGATGAACACCAGCATGAACCAGAAGACCACCGAGCCCACGATCGGCCCGAGCACTCTGGCCGCGCCACCGAGGATCAGCACCGCGTAGGCGAAGAACGTGAGATCGGTGCTGTAGTAGTCCGGCTGGATCGACTGCAGGGCGATCGCGGCGATGAATCCGCCGAAACAGCCCATCACGCCACCGATGATGAGGGCCTGCAGTTTGTAGGAGTAGACGCTCTTGCCCAGCGACCGGACGGCGTCCTCATCCTCGCGAATGGCTTTGATTACCCGGCCCCACGGAGAGCGCATCAGCAGGAACACCAATAGGGACAGGATCACCACCAGGATCCAGCCGATCGTGACGATCCACATGTCGTTCTCGCTGAACGACGCCGGTCCCAGGTTCACAGTCCCTGAGTACGGGTTGTACTTGTAGAAATCGTCAGCGAACCGGTTGATACCGTCCGAACCCCCGAAGACCGGATCGAACGTGACCGAGCGGAACACCAGTCGCAAGATCTCTGCGGCGGCGATCGTCACGATCGCCAGGTAGTCCGCTCGCAGTCGAAGCGTCGGGATACCCAGCAAGAGGGCCAAGAGGATTGCGGCCAAGATGCCCACGATCAGGCCGACCCAGAGGCTCCAGCCGGCGTAGGCGATCGACACTCCGAGGCCGTAAGCGGCCACCGCGAGGAATGCAGACTGACCGAAGTTCAGCAGGCCGGTGTACCCGAACTGCACGTTGAGGCCGATGGCGGCCAGGGCGAAGATGACGGCCTGGATACCAATGCCCTGGGTGAGGGCCTGGCTGAAGACGTTTCCCCAATCCATGACTTATCCCACCCTCTCGCTGCGTCCAAGGATGCCCTGCGGTCTGATCATGAGGATCACGATCAGGACGGCCAGTGCACCCACGTTCTTCAGCTCCGAAGGGATGAACAACGTTGATAGCTGGATCATGGTGCCGACGATGATCGAACCGACGATGGCTCCCACCGCTGTGCCGAGACCACCGAGCGTGACGCCGGCGAAGATCAGCAGCAGCAACTGGAAGCCGGCGATCCAGTTGACGCCCAGCGACATGCTGTAGATGATTCCGGACAGAGCGGCCAACGCCGCACCTGCCATCCAGATCACCGAGATGACGCGGTTGACGTCGATGCCGGAGGCGGAGGCGAGCGCCGGGTTGTCCGCGATCGCCCGGGAGGCCTTGCCGACGCGAGTCAGCTTCAGCCACAGCACGGTGCCCACAAGCACCACGACCGCCACGATGGCGCCGATGAGTGCCTTGGGTGTGATGTCGATCGGGCCGAAGACCAAGCCGGCCTGGCCGCTGTAGGAGGCGAACTGGCGGGTGTTGCCGCCGAAGATGAACAAGTACACGTACCGCAAGAAGATGCCCAGGCCGATCGAGACCACCAGCATCGCGATCAGGCCCGTTCCGCGCTTGCGCAGCCATCGCCAGAAGAAACGGTCCTGCAGATAACCGAACAATCCGCCGGCAAGGACCGCGCCGGCGGCCGCTATCACGAATGGAAGCCCCAGCAGGTTGTTGAAGAAGTAGGCCATCAGGCCACCGAAGGTGACCAGCTCTCCGTGGGAGAAGTTGGTCAGGCCGGTCGTTCCGAAGATGAGACTCAAGCCGACGGCCGCCAGTGCGATCGTGAGGCCGAAGATCAGTCCGTCAACGGTGAGCTGAAGTGCCCGGTCGAGAGTCGACTCGCTGGCGGTTCGCGCCTCACCGGTCGGGAAAAGCACCGACTTGGTCTGGCCCTCACCGACGACAACATCGGCCGTGGTGCGGTCCGGGTTGGTCAACGTCACACCGGCTGGCAGCGTCACGGTGTCGAGGGTGACCGTGTAGGTGCCCGGGCCTGGCAGCTTCACCCGCCACTTGCCCTCGTCGTCGGTCACGGCGTCCTCTGTGAAGCCCGCTTCGTCGGAGACGTTCACCGTCACGTCGGGTACCCCGCCGTCGGTCGTCTTGATCACCCCGCCGATGGTCTCGCCCGCCGCCGAGGCAGCCGTGGCTCCACCAACGAAGGCCCAAAGGGCTAGGGCGACCGCGCTGAATGCCAGCAGCAGTCGTCGCACGTGCACACCTCAACTTCCATGTCGCGGGCCGTTGTGGCCACCCCACAGTCAAGCGCAAAACCCACGAAGCCTGCTACATGCTAGGCGGTCGGTCCCTCGATGTCGATCACCGCAGTCCACCTCGTGGCCACCGTGTCGCTACCCTTGATAGGGACTTGGAGCATATATGGACATCGCGGTCGCAGATGTGACTATGGATCATCTCGATCAGGTAGCACCACTGTGGGAGCAAGCCTGGCGTGCTGCCGGACGTAGGCGATCCAGCCCCCCTTTGGCCTTATCGATGGATCGGTTGCGGCGACGGGTTGAACTCGCCGCCGGTGGTGGGTACCGGTTCCTGGCCGCGTGGGACGGGGATTCGCCGGTGGGGATCGCGACCGTGTCCTTGACTGACGGCGGACCGATGATGGATGCCCCGGGTGTCCATGTGCACGTCCTGCACGTCGCCGAGGAACACAGAAACCGGCGTGTGGGAACGGCGCTGCTCAGCGCAGTCACGGACTGGGCCGCGCAACTGGGTTCCGATCAGGTCGTGGTCGACGTCCCGCCCGCCTCGCGCGACGTGATGCGCTGGTACGCGAAGTGGGGTTTCGGACCGTACCTCAACCGCCGGGTGGCCACGACGACCGCGATCCGCAGGAGACTGGCCGGACGTTCGCAGTTGCGGGTCCTGGCAGGCGGGAACGGCCGGGGCGGTTCGGTCAGCGGATCGCGTCGCGCAGCAGGCAGGTAAGCCTGCCGGTGGCGATCCTTCGGCCTTCGTCGTCATGGACAGGGATCACGTAGGAGATCAGGGTCCTGCCGGCGTGGACCAGTTCGGTGCGGCCGGTGACGATCCCTGATTTGGCCGATCGGTGGTGGGTGACACTCAATTCGATCCCCACCGGGAACCGGCCGGGACTGGCGACGGCGGAGGCGATCGAGCCGATCGACTCGATAAGCACAGCAGTGGCGCCACCGTGCAGAATCCCGTACGGCTGGGTGTTTCCCGCGACGGGCATCCGGCCTATCACTTCGGTGCCGTCGAGTTCGACCTCGATGCCCATCGTCTCTGCCAGGGCACCCATCGGGATCTGTCGAAGCCCCTCGGGCAGTTCGTCACCGGTCACGTGTTCACGCTACCCGGGCTGTGTCTGGCCCTACACATAGACTCGTCAGCGATGAACGATTCTCCCCGGGGCAGGTTGCTGCTCCTCGATGGACACTCGCTGGCCTACCGGGCGTTCTACGCCCTACCCCCGGAGAACTTCAGCACTTCAACGGGCCAGCCCACGAATGCGGTCTTCGGCTTCACATCCATGCTGATCAACACCTTGCGTGACGAGCAGCCCACCCACATCGCAGTGGCGTTCGACGTCTCGCGCAAGACGTTCCGTAGCGAAACGTTCCCTGAGTACAAGGCGAACCGCTCGAAGTCCCCCAGTGAGTTCGCCGGCCAGGTGGACCTGATCCGCACCGTCCTGGACGCCATGTCCATTCGGGCGCTGTCGCTGGAGGGCTACGAGGCCGACGACGTGATCGCGACCGTCGCGGGCAAGGCCAAGGCGGAGGGTCTTGAGATTCTCATCCTGACCGGGGACCGGGACTGCTTCCAACTGGTCGACGACTCGTGCACCGTGCTCTATCCCAAGCGGGGGGTCTCCGACCTTGCCCGAATGGATCCGGCGGCCGTCGAGGCACGATATGGGCTGACCCCGACCCAGTACCCGGACTTCGCCGCGCTGCGCGGAGATCCCTCGGACAACCTGCCGAACATCCCCGGCGTAGGTGAGAAGACCGCAGCCAAGTGGATCACGCAGTTCGGCTCACTGGACGCTTTGGTCGAGCACGTCGACGAGGTACCGGGCAAGGCGGGCGCGGCGTTACGCGAGCATCTCGGCCAGGTGATCACCAACCGGCAGTTGACGGCGCTGGTCGACGACGTACCCCTGGACGTGGATGTCGCGGGTCTGGAGCGTGTCGCCATGTCCCGGGAGCGGGTCCACGAAGTGTTCGACAGCCTGCAGTTCAGGGTTCTTCGCGAGCGCCTCTTCGACTCGTTGGGGGAGTCCGTCGGACAGCAACAGGCGTCCGCTGCGCCGAGCGTCAGCCTGGCCGCCGATCCGCTGCAGTGGCTGGGGCAGCACAGCTCCGGCACGTTCGGGGTGCACGTCCAGGGCACCTGGGGCGCCGGGTCGGGGCGGCTGGACCGGTTGGCGATTGCCGCCGATGACCGGACCGCCGCGGTGTTCGACGGCGTCGGTGCGGAACTGGCCGCCTGGCTGGCCGACCCCAGTGCCGCCAAAGTGCTCCACGACGCGAAGGGCCCGCTGCTGGCGGCGAAGGCCTCCGGAACACCCCTGAACGGGGTTGTGGGCGACACCGCACTTGAGGCATACCTGCTGCTACCCGGTCAGCGCTCCTTCCAGCTCGGCGATCTCACCGCGCGGTTCCTGCACCGCGACCTGGTGGAGGCCACCGCGTCGGACCAGTTGACGATGGACGGGCTGGAAGACACCTCCTTGCAGGAGTTGGCGGACTGCGCAGCAGCGGTCCTGGACCTGCACGCGGAGCTGATGACGCAACTCGGGCCGGTGGGTGGTGAGCTGCTGTCGAAGATGGAGCTCCCGCTGGAGCGCGTGCTCGTGGACATGGAGTTCGCCGGGATCGCCGTTGACCTTGAGCGACTCACCGGGCTGCGTGATGGTTTCGACGCGCAGATCGCCCAGATCACCGCCGAGGCGCACTCCTTGGCGGGCCGGGAGTTCAATCTGGGGTCGCCCAAACAGCTGCAGGAGATCCTGTTCACCGAACGCGGCCTGCCCAAGACCAAGAAGATCAAGACCGGCTACACGACCGACGCAGATGCGCTCAGCTCGCTGTTCGCGCGCACTCAGGACCCGCTGCTGGAGTGCCTGCTGCTCTGGCGGGACAAGAGCAAATTGCGCCAGACCGTCGCGGGCCTGATCCCGCTGGCCGACGCCGACAGCAGGATCCACACGACGTACAGCCAGATCGTGGCCGCCACCGGTCGGCTGTCGAGTACGGAGCCGAACCTGCAGAACATCCCCGTGCGGACGGCTGAGGGGCGTCAGATCCGTGCGGCATTTGTCGTCGGCGACGGGTACGAGTCGCTGCTCACCGCCGACTACAGCCAGATCGAGATGCGGCTCATGGCCCATCTGAGCCAGGACGAGGGCCTCATCGAGGCCTTCAGGTCGGGGGAGGACCTGCACAACACCGTCGCCTCCAAGGTGTTCTCAGTGCCGGTCGACGCCGTGGATGCCGAGCAGCGGCGGCGCATCAAGGCGATGTCCTACGGGCTCGCCTATGGTCTGTCCGCCTACGGTCTGTCCCAGCAGTTGGGGATCGCCACGGATGAAGCGGCGGCGATGATGGACGAGTACTTCTCGCGTTTCGGCGGGGTCCGCGACTATCTGCACGAGGTGGTTGAACGCGCCCGTGTGGATGGGTACACCCAGACCCTGTGGGGACGTCGAAGGTATCTACCGGACTTGAACAGCGACAACCGGCAGCGCCGCGAGATGGCTGAACGGATGGCCCTCAACGCCCCCGTCCAGGGCAGTGCCGCGGACCTGGTGAAGGTGGCCATGCTCGACGTGGAGAAGGCGTTGCGGGATGCGGGTCTGGCCACTCGGATGCTGTTGCAGGTGCATGACGAACTCGTGCTCGAGGTCGGGCCCGGTGAGCAGCAGCAGGCGACCGCGCTGGTGATCGAGGCGATGACCTCCGTGCGCGATCTCTCGGTTCCACTGGAGGTGTCCGTGGGGATCGGTCCGGACTGGGACTCAGCCGCCCACTGAGGCATCGACCACGGCGGGAACGTCGCGTTCGCGGACAAGCCGCACGACGCCGATCGCGGTCACGCAGGCCACCACCAGAAGCATGAGTGCTGCTACCTGGGCCACGCTGTCGTGCCACACGGCGACCAGCGCGATGAGCACCGCGGTGCCGACCCAGATCACCGGGATGAGGCGGCGGTCGCGAATCGCCACCAGTCCGTACACGACGAACTGGAGCAGGGCGCCACATGCGCCGATCAAGGCAAACAGTGGCAGCAGGTCGGCCATCTCGGCGTACTCGGGGCCAGCGATGATCGACACCACCAGATCTGGCGCGAGCCACACGGCGACGGTGCACAGCAGGCCGATCGCAGCCACGATGCCCAGACCGACCAGGGTCGTCCTGCCCCGGCGGGCGTCGACCATACGCGCATAGGCCATGACCGCGACGAACTGCGGGAGCCACGTCACGATCTTGGCGACGATGATCCCGACTCCGTACTGTCCGGCTTCCTCCGGCGAGAGGAAGGCCCTGCCGAGGACGATGTCGAGATTGGTCAGCGTGAACAGGGCAAGCATGGCGTACGCGGCGGCCGGGATCTCCCGCAGCATCGTGGAGTGCTTGACGATTCCGCCCGTGAAGGTGGGCCGGACCAGCAGCCAGCAGATGAGCGCCCCCACCGCGCTTCCCAGGGCCAGGCCGAGCATGCCTGCCGTGAGCGTGGCCACGGTCAGCAGGAACCCGATCGTCACGACGGCTTTGGGGACACCCACTCCGAGGTAGACCCCGGCCAGCTTCATGTGCATCTCGTGGCCCTGGGCAATGCCCAGCGCCCCGCCCATCAGGGTCAGGGGGAAAAAGGTCAGAGCCAGCAGGATGTACGTGGCGGGGGAGTCCAGGTTCAGGGCCACGCCCACGAGCGGTGACACAGCCAGCCAGAAGGCCGTCGTGATCACAGCGGCGACGATGGTGGTACGCCATGCGGCGGCGGCCTCGTCGCGCCGGTGGGCAGGATCGATCGCCACGATGTGCCGGGCAGTCACCACCTGGACCGCCAACGCCACCGTGTTGCCGATGAGCAACAGCGCGAGCAGCGCACTGAAGGCACCGAATTGGGCTGCGGACAGCGTCCTCGCGGCGACGAGCGTCTGGGCATAGGCCAGGAGTTGGCCGACGCCGAGCGCAACGGCCACCATCAACCCGCCGCCGACCAGTCGTTGGGCCGCCGAGGTCGTGGTCGTGTCGTCTGTGCTCATCACCCCTCCCGGATGCCACCCTAGGCGAGTGCCCGACAGTCTCAAACGACACGCGGTCCCGGACATGGTTTTTGTCCCGCAACAGACCTTGTTGCCGTGGAACCTCGGAATCGGCGGGGGTCTGCCCCGATCCGTGCCCCAAGACGCTGTGGTCTCATTAGTGGCCGGTCCCGTGCTGGGACAGTTCCTGCAGAAGGCCGTGCTGGTAGGCATCTTCGTGGGGGCGGGCCTGGGCATCGCCAGGCTCGCCGGCGACGGCCGCGCAGGACAGATCGTCTCCGTCTCGCTGTATCTGTGGTCGGCCTACATGGCCGCCAGGCTGCTGATGGGCCACTGGGGGTTGTTGTGGTCGTTCGCGTTGTTGCCGTGGGTCGTCCTGGCTTCTCGGCGGGCCCGTGAGGGTGGACAGTGGGCGTGGCTGGTCGTGCTGTGCGCCGTGGGCGCGCTGGTGCCAACCGGTGGGCTGATCCTTGCGGTGACCGGCGTAGGGCTCGCGATCGGCTTCGGAAGCCGGCTTGCGCCGTGGCAGCGGTGGCTGGTCGCCGGTTTGGTGCTGTTCGTCAACGCGCCGTGGTGGTTGCCGGCCCTGCGCAGTCCGGTCTCGGAAGTCTCCGACCCGTTGGGCCTGACGGTCTTCGGTGCGCGGGCCGACGGTCCTGGCGGGGTGCTGCTGAGTGTGTTGGCCGGTGGCGGGGTATGGAACAGTCAGGCCACCTTGGGTTCGCGGACCACCTGGTTCGCGGCGTTGAGTGCTCTGACAGTGCTGACGTTGGCCGTCCTCGGCTGGCGCGGATGGCACCGAACCCGAAGGGCGGAGGCGCTGTGGTTGAGCGCACTGGGTCTGGCCGGTGTCGTGTGGGCCTGGTTGTCCGGGGTGGCCGACGATCAGGGATGGGCCCGAGAACTGGTGTCATCGCTGCCCGGTGGCGGGCTGCTGCGCGACGGGCAGAAATGGACGATGGTCTGGGTCCTCGTGCTGGCGTTGTGCGCGCCGCGGGGACTCGAGCGGCTTGTGACTGGCCGGGATCGTGCCGTGCGGTGGTCCTTGGCGGCGGGGCTGGCCCTGTTGCCGCTGGCAACGATGCCCGACTTGGCCGCGGGTGGGTTCGGTGCCCTTCGTACCTCGTCCTACCCGCAGGACTGGGAGGAAGTGCGTCAGAGGATCCGCGGTCGGGAGGGGGACGTGTTGTC
>JALOLM010000446.1 GCA_025455985.1 Candidatus Nanopelagicales bacterium
ATCTCTGCAATGCCGAAGTCGATCCTGTTACCACGCATCGGCACGGAGGGGATCGGGCATCACGTCGTGGGCCCCACCACGATGGAGGGCATCCGCTACGGCCGGCCGGTGACCGTCGATGCGTACTCGGGTAGCACGGCGGTGCTGGTGGGGGCGGCGACGACACCATTTCAACTTCGCGCCAAAGACGGCGCGATGGCGCCTGACGGGACCGTGCCCGCGTGGGTGAACCAGGTGCTTGCCACGGTGCCGTCGGACCCGCGCTGGCACAAGGTCCAGCTCAACGCCGGCCCGCAGGGGATCCGGGTGGATCGCAAAGGCTCCGCGCTGGATTCGGACTGGATGCTCGACCTGTGGCTGGCCGAACGACTGGCCGATGCCGCACAACCCGGGCGTTGAACCTGACATCCTGATCGGGTGCCGACTCAGGGGATGCCAGCCCGCGCAGGCGTGGTTCTGTGGACGTTGATCACCGTTGCCGCCGTGGCCAATCTGAACCTCTCGGTGGCCAACGTCGCGCTGACATCCATCGGGAGGGCCTTCGACGCCAGCCAGGCCTCGTTGAACCTGATCGCTGTGGGCTTCTCCCTCGGGCTGGCTGCCTCAGTGCTCTACCTCGGCGCTGTCGGTGATCATTACGGACGCAAGCTCCTGCTGCTGCTGGGTACCGCCCTGTCGATACCGACGGCGATTCTGGCGGCCATGGCGTGGTCGGAATGGGTGCTCATCCTGGCCCGGATCTTCGGGGGCGTAGCGGCTGGGATGGCGTTCCCGACCACCCTGGCGCTGATCACGGCACTGTGGGCGGACGGTCCGGGGCGCACTGCGGCGATCGCGAAGTGGTCGGCGATCGGCAGTGGACTCATGGTCCTGGGACCGCTGGCCGCCGGCTGGCTGCTGGAGCATTTCTGGTGGGGTTCGGTCTTCCTGGTGACCGTTCCGCTGTCGGTGGTGGCCTTCGGGCTCGCGTGGCGCTTCGTCCCGGCGCATGTCAACGAGACCCCCGATCCCGTCGACCATCCTGGTGGTGTCCTGTCCATGGTGATGATCGCGGCGCTGGTGCTGGGGATCAACTTCGCGCCGATCCCGCAGGGGCTGGGTCTGGCCGTGGCCCTTGGTGTGGTCGCGGTCGTCGCCGCCATCCTGTTCGTGCTCCGGCAACGCCGTGCTGACAATCCGCTCTTCGACCTCGACGTCGCCAAGCGGCGGTTGTTCTGGGTGGCGGCGGTGTCCGGGATCATCGTTTTCGGAACGCTTATGGGCACGATGTACATCGGCCAGCAATTCATGCAGAACGTGCTCGGGTACGACACTCTGCTGGCTGGCACGTCGGTCATTCCGATGGCACTCGCGATGGTCGCAGTGGCCGGTCTGTCCGCGCGAATGGTCGACAACGTCGGCTCACGCACCACCCTCCTGGTGGGCTACGGGTGCTTCTTGGCGGGCTTCGCGGTGATGCTGGTTCTGTGGGGGGTGCAGACCTCCTACTGGGCGGTTGGCCTCGCCTATGTGCTGGTCGGTCTCGGGGTCGGCTTCTGCGGTACGCCGGCGTCACACTCGCTGACCGCCTCGGTCCCCGTCTCCCGTGCCGGCATGGCCTCGGCCACCTCTGACCTGCAGCGCGATCTCGGGGGCGCGGTGATGCAGTCGGTGCTCGGTGTCCTGCTTACTGTCGGTTACGCAGCGTCAATGGCCTCCGCCATCGCCCAAGCACCCGATCCGTCCGCGATCAGCGATACCACCGTCACGCAATTGCAGAAGTCGTATTCCGGTGCTGAAGAGATCTCGGTGCAGTACCCGCAGTATGCCGAGGCGATCACCTCGGCGGCAAAACAGGCCTTTTTGCAGGGTGCTAACTGGGCTTACGCTGCGGGCATCGTCGCGATCCTGCTGGCTGCAGCGGTCACGTGGTGGCGCTATCCGGGTCGAGATGGCGAGCGTGAATTGGTGGCCGAATATCAGAAGACCGATGCGGCTGAGGCGCCCCTGCCGTCGCGGTAGTCCTTGCTCTCAGTAACCATCGTGAGGGTCAGGCTCTTACCATTGCGATGTGGATTGGCAATGGAGTGCCTACGGCATAGCGTTGCTGATCGCCGCCTGTTTCGTCGTCGTGGCGCTTGCGACGGTGTGGCCACGACGCCGGGCGGTCGGGGGTCAGCCGCTGATCGGCCTGTTGATCGCGATGCTGGTGTGGACGGTCGCCTACGCTCTCGAGGCGATGGTCGTGGGTATCCCGGCGAAGATCTTCTTCGGGACTCTCGGCTACCCCGGTGCATTGAGTGTTCCGGTGTTCTTCTTCCTGTTCGCAGTGGAGTACACCCAGAGCGAACGATGGGCGCCCAAGCCGCGTTGGTTGCTCTGGATCGTGCCGGTGATCTGCGTGGTGGCAGCGGCCACGAATGCGTTCCACCACCACCACCTGTTGTGGACACAGTTCATTCTGGAGCCGGGCAACATCCTGGAGTACAAGCACGGGCCGCTGTTCCTGCTCGTGATCGGCTACAGCTACGCCCTTCTGATCGCCAGTCTCGCGGTGATGGTTGCCGCTTTCGCCCGGCACGACGCCAACTACCGCGCGCAGTTCGCGGCGGTCCTGCTGTTCGCGACATTTCCGATCCTGGGCTCGGTCGCCTACGTGTTCGGGTTCAGTCCGTTCCCCGCGCAGGACCCCGCGCCCATTGCATTTGCGATCACGGCCGTGGGGATGTCGTGGAGCCTGCTGCGACAGGGGTTGTTGACCGTCGTCCCGATCGCGCAGGAGTCGGTGCTGCAGAACCTGCACGACGCCGTCCTGGTCCTCGACTCCGCAGACCGGGTGGCCGTGGCCAACAAGGCGTTCTACCACTGGCTGGGAATCCACACCCAGATCGTCGGCAAGTCCGTGGGGGAGGTGCTGGCGCCATGGCCGGGCCTCGTGCGCGCGGTATACAGCGAGTTCGACGACGAGGAGGTGCTCATCGACCACCCGGCGTCCCGCTACATCGACGTACGTCGTTCGGTGGTCAAGGACGACCGCGGCCGGGTGCGGGGCCGGGTGCTGGTTCTGCGCGACATCAACGCTCTGCGGTTGGCCCAGTTGGAGTTGCGCGATGCCAACGAGCAGCTGACCGCGCAGTTGGCGACCATCCAGAATCTGCAGGAGGGCCTGCGTGAACAGGCGCTGCGTGACCCGCTCACCGGTCTGTACAACCGGCGCTACCTCGAGGAGACCGTGGGGCGTGAACTGGCGCGGTCGCAGCGCGAGAAGGCGCCGCTGAGCATGGTCATGATCGACCTCGACAACTTCAAGGAGATGAACGACGAGCACGGTCACGCGGCCGGCGACCAGGTGCTGCGCTGGTTCGGCGATCTCACCCGAGCCAAGCTTCGACCAGGAGACATTGCCTGTCGCTATGGCGGCGAGGAGTTCGTCATCCTGATGCCGTCGGCGCCGCGGGACGTGGCCCTGCAGCGCTGCGAAGAGATCCGCGTGGCGTTCACGAACCTGGTGGCGAACGCATCGGGGAACACCTACCCGAATGTGACCCTCTCGGCGGGTCTGGCGGTGTCCCCGCAAGACGCCACGACGCCCAATGAACTACGGCGATGCGCCGACGTTGCCCTGTACGCCGCCAAGCGTGCCGGCCGCAACCGGGTGTGTGAATACAGTCCGGGAATCACTGCGGATTCGATCCGGGGTTGACGTAGTCGGCCTCAGGGCTGCGGGGGTCCCCAGAAGAACATGTCGAACCGGTCAGCCCCTGCGGCGACCGCTTCGGCGTACATGAACGAACCGTCGTACAGCGGCTGGTTCAGGATGATCCCGTCGAGTCCCTCGCCGACCAACTCGTGCAATTCGTGAAGGTCGTCGAGGTTCTTGATCCCGCCGTTGGCGACCACCGCACTGGAGGTCCCCTCGCAGAACTCACGCAGCAGGTGGCGGTCCTCGTGACGCCAGTGGTGGTGGGTGACAACATCGCTGACCACGTACCGATTGCAGCCCGCTTGGTCGAGAGTGACGGCGATGTCGACAGCGTCGGGCTGCCGGACGTCGAGGGCCACGGCCAGCAGGTCGCCATGGGCGGCCAGCGCGTTCTGGGTCCAGGTCAGGTCCGTGGGCTCGATGATGATGCGGCTGGGTTTGGCGTGCAATGCCGCCTCGAGTTTGGCCTGGGAGTCGATGCGCGAGGCCAGTTGCACATGCGCTCCAGTGGCCCGGGCAATAGAGGAGTAGTGGGTGTCGCCAGGGTCGGTGTCGACGACGTGTACCCACGCGGCGCCCTGCTCGGCCCACGC
>JALOLM010000091.1 GCA_025455985.1 Candidatus Nanopelagicales bacterium
ATCGGCTCCTGCGATGTTGAGTACCTGTCCCAGAGTGGTCGCAGGCGACACCTCCAGAACCCCCGCCGCGGCGGTCGCCCCGGAGACCGTGACGAGGCTGCTGCTCATCCGGTGACCGCGCGCCGCGAGTGCGAGCCTCGCGAAGGTCTCGACGTTGCTGAGCATGACCGGTCGTCGTCGTAGTCCGCTTTTCATCCGCGGGGGTTTGCCTGCGGGGATGGGTCTTGCGGCGCCGCCCTGCAAGGACGATATGACCGCAGAGGCCTCACCGGCCATGAACGTGTCCTCACCGGGGCTGATCCGGATCCGCAGGCCAGGGTCGTGACGTTCGTCGATGGCGCGAAGGACGCAGTCGATCACGGGCTGACGGTTGTGCGGGATCCGCACGATGATTTCTCGAACCGCGAGCGCACGGGCTGCGAGTACCGCGCCGTCGAGAACCAGATGTGGGACGTGGCTGAGCAGAACGGTGTCCTTGCCGCTGGCAGTCTCACCCTCTGACCCGTTGACAATCACCGGCCCTGGGGCGGAGCCGCCGACCGACCGGAGTTTGGCCGCGGTGGGAAAGCCCGCGCCACCCGCGCCGATAACGCCTGCTTGTTCTGCTGAGGCGGCCAGTGCCTCCAAGTCAGTGACCGGCAGCAGGCCCCAGAATTGTTGGTGTTGGGCCAGTCCCATCGTTGAGCCAGGGGCGACCCCGGCGAGCAGGAGGGTTCCCGGCTGTAGCAGGCGGTGTGGGGTTGGCGCGGCGGGCAGGCCGGCGACAGGGATACCGGGCAGGACCCCACGGCTGATTGTTTGGATGGTCATCGGAACGCCTCCAGCTTCTGCGGTGTTGTGATGTTCTGGACGGGGCGATTCAGTCGCCGCAGAGCCACCGACGCGGCCACTGCCCCGGCCGAGGCCGCCGCCATTCCCACCATCAGGGCGGTGCCGCGGTCCGTGCCGATGGTCAGGGTGTGGACCCAGACCAGGGCCCAGGTGGGGTAGGCGAGCAGATGGGCGCGTCGCCACAGGTCCGGCGCCTGTTGGCGCAAGGCGGAGGTGGCCGCGATGACCAGCATCAGGTCGAAAGCGATCGTGCCGACAGCGACCCACAGTGTCTGCCAGGGGGAGGCGCCCGGGACGAATACCGCCAGGGCTGGCACGTCGACCCAGGAGTCAATGACCGCGAATGCCACGTGCGCCACGACCAGCAGCGTGCCGGCCACCCCTGCAGTGAGGTGAAGGCTCACGGAGGTCAAGCGCGCGGATGGCCGGTGGATGGCCGGGCCCGCGATTCCTAGGCTGACACTCACAGTCAGCAGTGCCAAAGCGAGCAGCCCGGTGACCCGGATGATCTCCCACGTCATGCCGCCTCCTCTGCGGGCCAGCGCCCTGTCCTGGTGACATTCCCGGGCGCTGCGAAGACTGCGTCCAGACCGTGACGGCGCATCCAGGCCGGACCGTCCCCGGCGAGGATCACGCCAGCTGTCGCAGCGGCGTTGGCATCGGCCGCGGTGGCCGCGACGACGCTGACACTGGTCCAAGATGTGCGGGCGGAACGGCCCGTCCTCGGATCGATGATGTGATGCCCGCCGGTCCAGGTGCGCTTGCCGACGCCGCTTGTCGCCAGCGCGCCGTCCACGAGATCGATCGGCCGGGCGGCGATTCCCGGGACGTCCGGATCCGCCCAGACGGTCCAGGGTGTGGTGGCGATCACGCGCAGGTCGCCGCCCATGTTGGCGCAGACCTCGAAGCCGCTGCGATGCAGCGCCAGGGCCAGACGGTCGGCAAGCCAGGCCTTGGCGACCGAACCGAGGTCGAGGGCAGTTCCCCGAGGGATGAGAACCTGGGCCTGCCCGCGTCCCGGCCGGATCCCGACGCCGCGCCACTTGCCCCGATGGTCCGCAGGTGTGGTGGGAGTCTCCTGACCCGCCCAGGCGTCGTAGCCCGCCGCCTTGATCGCCCGTCCGAGGGTGGGATCCACAAGGCCGCGGGTCTGTTCGGCGGCACGCAGGGATGCCGCGAGTACGGCGACGAAGTCCCATGAGACCTCGACCCATTCGCCGGGGTGCGCGTTGACCTGCGACAGTTCGGAGTCGTCGCGGAACCGGCTCGCGAGCCGGTCCAGGCGTTCCACCTCGGCGTGGAGCAGGTTCGCCAGGGCCCGCCGGGTGCGACTGTCCGGTTCGGCCCGCACAGTGAGGCTCAACGTGGTCTTCCAGGTGTGCATCTGCGCGGTGATCATGAGGATTTGGAGGTGTTGGCGGGCGTCTTGGTGGCCTTGCCGCCCTGGAAGGTCGTCGTCGGAGGCGCCGGGGTGAACTGGCTCGAAGAGTCCTCGTCGTCGCCCTCATCGTCCCAATCGTCGTCATTCTGCGGGGCTCGATAGACGGTCGTTCGCTCATCTTGTGGAGCCTGCAGGTCAGCAGCCGCGGCGGAGTCCTGGGACATCTGGATCGACTCCTGTGCGAGGTCCAACGCCAGAACTGCAGCGCCCGCGCCGGTGGCGGCGAGGAGTGCTGCGCTGGCGGTCACGGCGATGATGCGGGGTGCGTTGCTCATGCTTCCACGATGCGGTGCGGGTCTGATAAGGGTCGATGCCCCGCGACGTCAAGTCCAGGCGCGACGGTGCTTGACGCTGACTTAACGCACCGCGATGTCGGCGTGACAGGCACTGCGCAAGCCCGTCCCCCGGCGACATGCGACCCATCTCACGTTGACAATCCCGTCTTGAAACCTAAACTGAACATAGTAAGTTCACTAAATCTTGATTGCCGTAGTTGTGTACGTCGCCGTAAGGAGTCACCCGCATGCCGATCATCGTCGTGTTCGCCCTGGTGGGCGGAATCGCGCAGTTTGTCGACGGGACACTCGGAATGGGCTTCGGGGTCACCTCGGCGACCCTGCTCACGCTGCTGGGGTACTCAGCCGTGGCCGCCTCCGCGGGAACCCATGCCGCCAAGATGGGCACCACCCTGATCTCCGGGCTGGCGCACTGGCGTGAAGGCAACGTCGACTGGCGGGTATTCCTGGCGTTGGCGGTTCCCGGCTCGATCGGTGCCTTCACCGGCGCGGTCATCCTCACGAACGTGAGCCTCAGTGGCGCGCGGTTGTGGATGGCCAGCATCCTGCTGATCTTGGGTATCTCCATCGTGATGCGCTTCGCGTTCGGCAGGTCGCTGATCCCGCAGATCAAAGCCCGCACCCGGCATCTGTGGCCGGTCGGCCTGTTCGGCGGGTTCGTCGACTCGACCGGCGGCGGCGGCTGGGGTCCGGTGGCGACTCCCTCCCTGATGACCCTGACCAAACACGAGCCGCGCAAGGTGGTCGGCACGGTCAACGCCGCGGAGTTCGCGGTCGCCGTGTGCGCATCCATGGGCTTCCTCGTGGGTGCCAAAGAGTCCCAGGTGCCGTGGGAAGCCGTTATCGGCCTCATCATCGGCGGAATGCTGGTCGCCCCGTTCGCGGCGCGGTTTGCCGGCAAGGTGCCCATGCACTCCCTGGGGACCCTGGTTGGCGGCATGGTGATCATCAGCAACATCGCGGTGATCTGCAACATCACCGGCGTGCCTGGCGCAGGCGGCGGAATCCTCTGCGCGATCGTTGGCATCGGCGCCCTCGTCCTGGCCTGGCGTGTCCACCGCATGGACGTCAAGGCCGGGGAGAAGGCCAAAGAGGCTGTGCCGGTCGGCTGAGGCAACCAGCCTCCGCTACTGAGCGAGGGCAGCGGCCACGATCGCGTCCACGTTGCCCGGCCAGCCCGGCTCGAGGGCGAGAACCTGGTGATCGCGCACGACCACGGCATAGACCTGGGCGCGGGATGTCAGGCGCAGGCTCCGCTCCACGGGACCAATCTGTCCGTATGCGGTCACGGTGCGGGCAAGCACCGAAGGAACCCCGATGCCGGAGGCCATGCCGCCGTCGATGAATCCCCGGAAGGGCTGCCACTTGGCGCCCAGCATCGGGATCTCGTACAAGACCACGGGGACCCGATCGCCGGTGGGCCGTCCGGTCGCATCATGGGGCGGGCTGGTGGGGATGCCCCGTTTGCCGAGGGCATCGATCCAGGCGTCGATGTCGCGCTGCTGACGCTGTTGGAACGCCAGCAGCAGGATGTTGGTGTGACCGGCCAGTCCGGAAGGTATGGCCAGGTCAGCGCCGGCCAGGCTGCGGCCGTCGATGTCGGGGAAGATCACACATCCAGTGTCGCCGGTGCTGGAGCCGCCGCGCGTCGACACGCTCGGTGACCACGGGCGGTGGACCGGCGACGTGGGTCCGGTCGCGGGCACAGTGGATGGGTGGACCCGTGGTACCGCCGACTGCCGCCGAACATCTTCTCGATTGCGTTCGGACTCTCAGGGCTGGCGGCGATGTGGCGCGCGATGGATGCCACGGTGCCAGGGGTGCGGCCGGTCGTCCTGGCCCTCACGATCGTGGCGACAGGTGTCTGGGTGGTCTGCCTGGGCGGGTACATCGTCAAGTGCTCACGGCCGGGGGCCTTGAAGGCCGACGTCGATCACCCGGTGCAGGGTCCGTTCATCTCCGTCATCTTCATCGCGGCGATGATGCTGGCGATGTTGTGGTTCTGGCTGGGGGTGCACTCCGCGCGCTACCTGGCGCTCGCCGCAGCGATCTGCGCGCTGGTCTTCGGCGGCTGGATCACCGGGCATTGGATCGCGGGTCAGTTCGACGTCGACTTGATGAACCCCGGCTACTTCCTGCCCACGGTGGCGGGGGGTTTGGTGGCGGCCACCGCACTGCAGGTCGTGGGCTACCGCGACCTGGCGCTGATGGCCTTCGGTATCGGTGTGGTCACGTGGGTGGTGCTGGGGTCGGTGCTGCTGCAGCGGCTGTTCGTCGGGCCTGCGCTGCCGACCAGTCTGGTTCCCCTGCTGGCCATCGAGCTGGCCCCGCCGGCTGTGGCGGGGAATGCCTGGGTCGCTCTGAACCCGGTCCCCGACCCTGTTCAGTGGGGCCTGCTGGCCTACACGCTGCTGATGGTCATCGTGCAGGTGCGATTGATTCCTGAGTACCGCAAGGTGCCCTTCGGTCCGGCGTTCTGGTCGTTCGCCTTCTCGTATGCCGCCGCTGCGACGTACGCCATGCACTGGCTGCGCATCGACCCGATTCCCGGCGGGCGGGCCTGCGCCTGGGTACTGGCCCTGACGCTGTCCGGATTTGTCGGGTGGATCGCAGCCCGCACGGTCGCGATGATGCGGCAGGGACGCTACCTGCCGCGTGAGGTGGCTCAATCAGTCAGTGGGGGAGGCGGCAGCCGGTAGGTCGCCGGCGTCTCGGAGAACCGGATGGGGTGGGCCACCGACAGCCGGCCATCGATGTCGGCCACCGGCTCGAGCCCGAGGCGATCGGCGAGCTCAAGGGCCTCGGCGATGGTGTTGATCGGACCTGCGGGGACGCCGTGTTGCTCGCACAGGTCCAGCCAATGGGCCGCTGGCGCGGTGGCCAGAATCTGCCCGAGTTCGGCCTCCAGAGTCGCGCGATGTGCCACCCGGGCGGGGTTGGTGGCGAAGCGCGGGTCGGTTGCGAGATCGGGGCGCTCCAGCAGTCCACACAGCACCTGGAACTGGCGGTCGTTGCCCACCGCGATGATGATCTCGCGGTCCGCGGCACGAAAACTGCTATAGGGCGCGATGCTCGGATGGGCATTGCCGAGGATCCCCGGGACCACGCCGGCGCCGAGTACGGACCCTGCCTGGTTGACCAGCGCGGACAGCAGGGAGCTCAACAAGGTGACCTCCACCCACTGACCGCGGCCGGTTGCTTCCTTGTGGCGCAAGGCAGCCAGGATCCCGATCGTCGCGTGCAGGCCGGTGAGCACATCGACCAGCGCCACCCCCGCTTTGGTCGGCTGGTCCGGGGCGGGGCCCGTGATACTCATCAAGCCACCGACAGCCTGCACGAGCAGGTCGTAGCCGGGCAGTTCGGCTCCCTGCCCGCGGCCGAATCCGGTGATCGAGCAGTAGACCAGACCCGGATCGCTGGCCGCGAGGCTCGCGTAGTCCAAGCCGAACTTGGCCATCGTGCCCGGCGGGAAGTTCTCCACCACCACGTCGGCGCTCAGCGCGAGGTCCCGCGCGGCCCGCCGACCGGTCTCTGTGCGCAGGTCGAGGCTGACTGAGGTCTTGTTCCGATTGACCGATTCGAAGTAGGTGGCCCTGCCCGCGGCGTCGGCCGGTGGATACCAGTGGCGGGTGTCATCGCCGCTGCCCGGCCGCTCAACCTTGATCACCTCTGCTCCGAGGTCACCGAGCAGCATCGTCGCGTACGGCCCTGCCAGAACCCGGCTGAAGTCGGCGACGCGGACACCGTCCATGGAAGCGGTCATGCGTGCACGCTATCGCTAGCGCCAGGGTCACTCGGCGGCGAAGAAGGTCCCCGGTCGACGGGCACCGACCGGGACGGACTCCCCGATCCCCACCGGCGGGCGCCCCAACGTGCGGATCCGTAGCCGGACCGAGCCCGCGGTGGCGGTGAGCACAGTGTCATGGCCGTGGTAGCGGATGGACTCCACCTGGGCATCGGTCAGCGTCGCGTCCGCGTCCAGCACGAAGTCCTCCGGCCGGAAGACCACACTGCCCGTTGTGCCGGGTGTGGCGCTGCCGATCACCGGTAGGTCCCCGAGCGGCGTTTGTGCACGACCGGCTGCCGTCACATTCGCCGGGAGGACCACGGTCTCACCGACGAACTGCGCGACGGCCAGCGTGGCCGGCTCCAGGTAGACCTGTGACGGCGGTGCGTCCTGCACCACGCGACCCTGCATCATGACTGCGACCCGATCAGCGACGGCGAAGGCCTCCTGCTGGTCGTGGGTGACCAGGACCGCGGTGGCTCCCGTGGCCCGGATAGCAGAGAAGACATCCGTGCGCAGGTCGTCGCGAAGGCCGGCGTCGAGAGCCGAGAACGGTTCGTCCAGAAGAATCACATCCGGCTCCGGAGCCAGCGCCCGGGCGACTGCCACGCGCTGCTGCATTCCGCCCGACAGTTCGTGGGGGCGCATGGACCCGGTGCCCGGCAGCCCGACCAGTTCCAGCAATTGCGCGACTCGGCCGGCACGGTCCCGTCGCCCCAGGCCGAATCCCACGTTGCCGGCCACGGTGAGGTGCGGGAACAGCGACCCTTCCTGGGGTACCAGACCCACCTTGCGGTCCTCGGCTGGGATCCAGACGTCCGGGCCGCACACCGTGCGCTCGGCCAGGCCGATGACGCCGGTGTCGGGGCGCAACAGCCCGGCGATGCAGCGCAGCAGGGTGCTCTTGCCCGAACCGCTGCTGCCCAGGATCGCGGTCACCGCACCGCTGGGCACATGGAGGTCGAGGTCGGTGAGGACCACGGTGTCGCCGAAGCGTTTGCTCAGTCCCGTGATGTCGATCGCGCTCATCAGTCGCTACCTCGTCCCGACAACTGCGCCAGCACGAAGGCAGGGATGGCGGCCAGCATCACCAGGCCGAACGCATACGGTGCGGCCTGGCTGTACGAGCCCACGGTTGTCTGTGTCCACATCTGCGTGGCCAGTGTCTCCAACCCGGTCGGCCGCA
>JALOLM010000092.1 GCA_025455985.1 Candidatus Nanopelagicales bacterium
GATCATGAAACGCCAGGCCTCGACGGTCTGGGACATCGCGACGTCGAGGCTGCCGCTGCGATCGACCAGAGTGTCCAATTGGGCGATCCAGCGGTTGACCAGTGAGTCCACCGCCGCCGCGATGACCCCGTCCTTATTGCCGAAGTGGTAGTACACGGTAGGCGCCTTCACGCCGGCTCGGCTGCAGATCTGTTGGATCGTCAAGGAGCCCGGGTCCAGTTCGCGCAGTCCGTCGATGACAGCCTGCAGGATCCGGTCGCTGGCCGCCGGTGGGGCTGATGCCTTTTGCACCAGGCCATCCTCCTGCAGAAGCCCACTGGCCATCAACGACCGGCGATCATGTCCGAGGCCTTCTCGGCCACCATGTAGGTTGCGGCGTTGGTGTTTCCGCGCGGGATGGTGGGGAACACCGAGGCGTCGACCACCCGCAACCCTGTGACACCGTGCACGCGCAGGTCCGGCCCGACGACGGAGTCGCCCGGGGCGCCCATCCGGGCAGTACTCGTCGGGTGGTAGATCAACTCGGTCTCCTCGCGGAGGCTCTTCTCAATCGCGGCCCTGCCCTTGATCTGCGAACCGGGATGAATCTCGATACCGCGCACCCCCGCCAAGGCCTGTTGCGCGACAATCTCGCGGGCCAGTTCCACACCCGCGACCATGGCGTCGACGTCGGCCTTCTCGGTCAAGTGGTTGCCGACGATGCTCGGGTGGTCGGCGGCGTCCGTGGTGCGCAGCCTGATCTCGCCGCGGCTCTGCGGGGCGACCAGGGTCGGGGCGATCGCGAAGGCAGGCTTCGGGTAGGTGTCGAACCCGTGGTTGTGGAAGTAGGCCGCACCGAAGTGCAATTGCAGGTCGGGCGCGGCCAGGCCCGGCTTGGTAGCCAGAAACGCGGTGCCCTCGGCGACGGTCGAGGTGAGCAAGCCCTTGCCGAAGACCGCGTAGTTGAGCAGTTGCTTGATGCTCTCGGCCTCGGCCAGTGTGCCCTTCGCGGTGGTCTCCCAGTTGAGCAGGAAGAACGGGTGGTCCTGGTAGTGACTCCCGACGTGCGGGTTGTCGACCTGCACCTCGACGCCGACCTCGTGCAGGTGCTCGGCCGGACCGATCCCGGACAGCATGAGAAGTTGCGGGGTGCCGATCGCGCCGGCGGAGAGGATCACCTCGTGGCGGGCGCGGATCAGTTCCGGTCCATTCGTGCCGTTGACCCAGACCCCGGTCGCCTGGCCACCGCTGATCTCCACCTGCAGGACCATGCTGTCTTTGAGGACCGACAGATTGCGCCGCGATTTTGCCGGGCGCAACCAGGCGTCGGCGGCCGACCACCGGTTGCCGCCCTTCTGGGTGACCTGCAGGTAGCTCACGCCTTCTTGGTGCGCGGCGTTGTAGTCCGGGTTGAATCGCAGGCCGGCCTCTTGGCTTGCCTGCACCAACTGCTCGGTGATCGGTGTGCGGCTGCGGTGGTCGCCGACGTACAGCGGCCCGTGCGAGCCGCGGTACTCGTTGCCACCGCGGGCGAAGGTCTCGATGCGCTTGAAGTAGGGCAGCACCTCGTCGTAGGACCAACCGGTGGCGCCGGCTTTGGCCCAGCCATCGAAGTCCTCGGCGTTGCCGCGCACGTAGAGCATCGCGTTCATCGACGACGACCCGCCGATCATCTTGCCCCGGGGCATGTAGATCTTGCGGTCGTTCAGGCCGGGCTCGGGGTCGGAGTAGTACTGCCAGTCACGGTCGGTGCCGAACAGTTTCGGGAACGCTGCCGGGATTCGTACACCCAGCGACCGCGCGGATCCGCCGGCCTCCAACAGCGCGACGCTGACGTCGGGCTTCTCGGACAACCTGCCTGCCAGCACACAACCGGCTGATCCTGCTCCGACGATCACGTAGTCGTACTCGCGCACGTTCTTGACTCCTCTATGTAGCGTTCGTTATACGAAGTTAGCAGGCCGCCGTCTATGCTGGCAAGTGGGCCGTGTGGGGGATCTGCCCGCTCAACCTGTGCGGGACACCCCACTCGACCCAGCGGACCGGCGCGATAGTTTCGCATCATGAGCAAGACAAACCCCGGCAACTTCTTCGAGGACTTCTCCATCGGCCAGGTGATCGAGCACGCGACCCCGCGCACCGTCACCGAAGGCGATCGGGCGGTGTACGGCTCGTTGTATCCGACCCGTTTCGCGATTCCCTCATCGGCGTCGTTCGCCGCCTCGGTCGGCCTGGCGCCGCACCCCGTCGAGGAGTTGATCGGCTTCCACATCGCCTTCGGCAAGACGGTGCCGGACATCTCGCTGAACGCCGTGGCCAACCTCGGGTACGCCGAGGGCCGCTTCCACCGCGCCGTGGTCCCCGGGGACACCCTGCGCACCCGTTCCACAGTCATCGGGCTCAAACAGAACTCGAATGGCAAGAGCGGTGTCGTGTACGTGCGGTCGATTGCGACCAACCAGCGCGACGAGGTGGCTATCGAGTGGGCGCGCTGGGTGATGGTGCACAAGCGCGACCTCGATGCGCCGGCGCCGGAGACCGTGATCCCGGAGTTGGCCAAGGTCGTGGACCCAGCAGACCTGGTGGTCCCAGCTGGTCTGGACTTCAGCGCCTATGACGCCGTCGCAGCCGGCGAACCGCACCGCTTTGACGACTACGCGGTGGGCGAGAAGATCGACCATGTCGACGGCGTGACCCTGACCGATCCTGAGCACATGCTGGCCACGCGGTTGTGGCAGAACACCGCCAAGGTGCACTTCAACACCGAAGCACGCCCCGACGGCCGACGGCTGATCTACGGTGGCCACATCATTTCCATGGCGCGGGCGTTGTCGTTCAATGGTCTGGCGAACGCCCAGCTCATCGCGGCGATCAACGCCGGCGCCCACGCTTCGCCGGCCTTCGCCGACGACACGGTGTATGCGTGGTCGGAGGTCTTGGACAAGGCGGAGACCGCGGCTCCGGGGGTGGGTGCACTGCGGCTGCGGCTGGTCGCCACCAAGGGCCGCGACGAGTCGATGACCCTACGCGGGGAGGACGGCAAGTACGCCCCCAACGTGCTGCTCGACCTCGATGTCTGGGCGTTGATTCCTCGCTGAGGCCTTTGCGGGTCAGTGCCAGCAGAGGCAGAAGGGGTGGCCTGCCGGGTCGGCGTAGACGCGGAACTGCTCGTCGTCCACGGCCTTGAGCCGTCGCGCTCCCAGCGCCAGGACTGCCCGTTCTGAGGTCTCGATGTCCTCGACCCAGAGGTCCACATGCATCTGCTGGGGGCTGCCGTCCGGCCACTCGGGCGGGGTGTGGTCCGGCGCGAGTTGCACCGCAAGGCGGCGGCCATCGGCGGTTCGGATGCTGTGCCAGTCAGTCTCCTTCTCGACGGTCCCCTCGGTCAGGGCCGTCCAGAAGGCGCTTTCGGTGTCGATGTCGGCGGCGTCGAAAACCGTGACGATGTCGATGATCTGCACGGTGGCACGGTACCGGGTTGTGGTCTGGGCCCGCCGGGACGCGCGGGGCATGGTTGGACAGCGCCGCTCACAGGGCCGACCAACTGGCTCCCGTAGACTCAAGGGGCATCACCGCCCCTATAGCTCAATTGGCAGAGCTGCGGACTTTTAATCCGTAGGTTGTAGGTTCGAGTCCTACTGGGGGCACCACTTCCCTCACGGCGCCACAAGTTGGCGGGTCAGATCTGCGAGGTCGCCGAGCACCCATGCCTCCACGAGTTGGCCCCCGCTGGCCCTGAAGAACGCGGCCCCCGCGTAACGGAAACGTCGTCCAGTCGGTGGATGGCCCAGAAGGTTGCCAGAATGCGTCCCGGTGTAGAGCAGTCGTGCCGCCGCGCGGTCGCCGTCGGCGATCAGTTCCACGATCTCGTTGTGGAAATCGGGAGCGGCGGCGCGAATCCCGTCCCGGTAATGCCGCCACCCGTCCCGGCCCACGGTGTGTTGCCCCAGAGAACCGCGGAACCGGAACTGCACGGCGAGAACTGCGTCAACGGCCGCGTCGTCCCAGGAGTTCCACAACTGGTCGTAGAAACGCACAACCAGGTCGTGGGTTGCTCTGACTGGTTCGCTCACGTCGTCCAGTATGGAGTAGCTCGAAGCAAGGACTTCGAACGATCGAGGGCTGCCCGCTTCGAGGTGGACTCAGCCCAGCAGGGTCTCGCCTACGTATCCGCCTGGTTCGAACCCCGGCGGCACCGCGAACAAGGCCGAGCCGATCGGGGTCGTCCAGACATTGAGCACGTCGAGTTCTGACAGCCGTCGCTGGATGGGTACGAACTGCGTGTCCGGGTCGGCCATGTACGCGACGAAAATCAGCCCTGCTTCCTCCGGGCCGTCGTCGTAGTTGTAGGGCCGACGCAAGATCCGTTCGCCCGGCCCTTGGGCGTGAGCCAGTCGGATGTGTGAGGTGTCGGGGATGACGGGCAACCCGTACTCGTCGGTGGCCTCGAAATCTGGTGCGGTGGACTCCGTCCCGCCGGTCAGCGGCGCACCGTCGGCCAGGCGACGTCCGATCGCTTCCTCCTTGGACACCTGGTCCATGCCGCCCCACGTGGTCAGGTCCATCTCGATGCGCCGGATCACGGCCGCACTGCCTCCCTGCAGCCAGGCCGGCGTCCCATCGGGCGGTAGCCACACAACCTGGTCGAAGTCGGTGGTGCCCGGCTCGGGGTTGATGGTTCCGTCGATCTGGCCCATCAGGTTCCGGCCGGTCGTGGCGTGCGGTGCGGTGTTGGCCGGACGGTGGAAGCCGGACTGCACCCAGCGAACCGTCGCGAACGGCCGCGCGTCGGTCAGCAGCACGCGCACCGCATGTGACACCGTCACCGGATCCTCAGCCGCTACCTGCAGCAGCATGTCGCCACCACTCCAGGTCCGCCGCAGCCGGTCGATGTCGAATGCTGGCAGCCCCGCCTTGAGCCACGCCGGCGCTTGGTCCGTCAGCCCTGCCGCTCGTAGAAGCCCCATGCCGAACCCCACGGTCACCGTCAGGCGGGCCGGAACTTGTGCGAGTTCGGGTTGTGGGTCGGCCAATGCCGGTGTGCCCGCTGTGAGCCGGACGATGTCATCGGTGAGCAGCCGCATGAGGCGAATCAGGGCCTCGCGATCAACGCCGCGCTCGAGGTCGAGGGCCACGAAGGTGGCGTTCGCCTGCAAAGGTGTGGCGATGCCGGCCTGGTGGGCGCCATGGCACGGCTCTGTGGTGCTGCCCATTTCTGGCAGTGCGCCGGCGGCCAACTGCTCGCGCGGCTCGGATGCTGCCGCGTAGCCTGCCGTCGCCCCGACTGCTAGGCCACCCGCGCCCAGAGCCAAGCCGCCGAGCAGGCCGCGACGGGTCAACCCCGCGGACCGCTCGGCGTCCTGGCTCATCGTGGGATCCTGATCAGCTCGCGCTCGGGCTGGACTCCATCGAACCCTCGTCCATCGGAACGTAAGGCTCGGCGCCGCCTTCGAACGGCTTGGCCACACTGGTCCAGGTCACGCTGCCTCCGGTGTTGCACACGGCCGTGATTTCGACCTCGTCACCGGCCTCGATCGGGGCGGGCAGCGCCATGAGCATGAGGTGGTCGGCGCCGGGCTTCAACTCCGCGGACCCACCTGCCGGCACGACCAGTCCGCCCGCCTTGGGCTGCATCACCATGGCCCCGTCCTGGTCCACGACCTCGTGGATCTCCATCTTGCCCGCCGAAGGGCTGGACGCCGACGTGATTGTGATGTCTGCGTCTCCGCTGTTTTCGATGACGCCGAACGCCCCGGTCATCTCCTCGTCGGTGGCTTTCACCCACGGGTCGTTGACTGTCAAGGCGCACTCACTGGCCGCAGTCGGCGACGTGGCGGTTTCGGCCGTGTCATCGGATGAGCACGCGGTCAATGCGCCGAGTGCGAGCAGCCCCGCGCCGATAGTCGCGAAGGAGCGCTTGTGGATGGGCATGGTGAATCCTCCCTGAATTCTCTTGCGAGATACCCCCCTGGGGTTTTGCCCTTATTGTATTCGGCTCCATTTCCCACCAATTTCTCAGGCAGACCTAACCGGAGCTCAGAAGTACAGTGGAATTGGGTGCCGGTCACCCCATGATCGACGCCTGGGGGAGGTGGATCATGAGTACCGGAGTGGACCGCGGATCTGCGAGCAGTCGGCCGGATGGAAGCCTCAATCAACCGACGAAGATCTTTCCGACGGATCCTTTTGGCTGGATCGCCTTGGTTGCCGCCGCGATCGGGTTTGGTTCGTGGTTGGTGCTGCCCGTGTTCACGATGTTCCGGGATCAGTGGCCGGTGACGGACACGGCTCTGATGCCGATCATCGCAGTAGGGCTGGTACTGATCGCCGCAATTGTCAATGTCCTGGCCGTGTGGATCGGTAAGCAGCGTTCGGTGATGAACGTCCTGGCGATGGGTCTGACCGTGATGGCGACGCTGGGTTTCGGCTTCATCGTGATCGGGGAGGCGCTGGGCGGTGCATAGCCGCTTGGGCCGGACACGCAGTGGCCTCGCTGGTGGTTCCGAGGGCGGCATGGGTGGTCGTGCCTTCGGAGTTACAGGCTCACAGCGAGGTCAACCCGCCAACCAGCAGCAGCACGCCAATCGCGGCGAGTACGCCGGCCGCCACGCCGACACTGTTGTCCTGCAGCCACTCGCGCGCCTTCGCCAGGAACTCCAGCGTTGACTTGCCGCCGACAAGGAAAACCACCAGAGGAGCCGCGACGCTGGCTGCGCCGACGAGGACGAAGACAGCAATAGCCCCGGCGGCACCTGCGGTTCCGACGTCACTGGCGCCGACGGCCAAACCGGCGGCCGCAGCCATCAGCAATTCCTTGGGGTTGGCCGCCGACATGAGCACGCCGTAGCGGACTGCTTCTCGGGGGCCGGCCTCCATGAGATTGGACAGCCACGCGGGCGTGGAGTCCTGGCTTCTGCCCAGCCACATCTTGAGGGCGAAAACCACCAGGAGCAGTCCCAGCACGACCTTCACCCACGCGCCGATGGAACCGTCGCCTTGGCCGCCATCGATGAGTCCCGCGAGCAGAGACATCACCACCGTCGCCAACGTCAGGCCCGCGATCCAGGTGAGGACGTAGGTGATGGACGTGGGCCGCGGACGTGGTGTGAACAGCAGCACGATGCCGACAATCACCGGCAGCGGCGAGGCGAAGACGCCGGCTGCATACGGCAGCAGCTGGATGGTCAGGTCCGTCACCCGGCCCATTGTGGGGCTTCTGCAGCGCCGACGTGTTCCTCAGCGGCTCAGGAAGGCAGCCAATCGCTCGATCGCCTCGGCCAGATCGGCCCGCGACGCGGTGTAGGACAGGCGCACATGCGTGTCGCCGGTGTGCGTGCCGAAGTCCCGGCCAGGAGTCAACGACACCAGCGCCTCGCTCAATGCCCGCTCGCAGAACTCCCACGAGCCGACTCCGGTTCCGGACACGTCGAAGTACACGTAGAAGGCTCCGTCGGGGGCCACTGGCACCGGCAAGCCCAGGCGGTCAAGGCCATCGAGGACCAGTTGCCTGCGAGCCAGCAGCTCGAGCCGGCGCTGCTCGCACTCGGCCAGTGACTCGG
>JALOLM010000093.1 GCA_025455985.1 Candidatus Nanopelagicales bacterium
TACGACACCATCGAATCGCACTGGCCGATCGACGGGCCCGCGTTCGCCACCCGCGCCGCGGAACGACTGCAGGCGCGCGCCCGGGCCACCAGCCAGCTGCTCGGCGCCAACCTCGACCTTCCCGACCTCGACCCTGACCACCCCCACACACCCCCACCCGACGAGCTGGTCAACGTCAAGGCCGTCATCGCCGAGCTCGAGGACCCCGACGTCACCTGGGACGGCATCACTGACGCCCTGGACCCAGTACGGGCCCTGATCGGCGGGGACACCGCCCTGATCCCCCCGGCGGTGTACCGGGAGCACCAGCACACCAGCCACATGGTCATCTCCCGAGTCAGCCCCGTCCACGCCACCACCCCGTGGGCGTTCCTGGCCATCACTGGCACCGAACACGGCGCCCCTCACTGGATCCTGCTCGAAGCCGACCCCGACCGGGCAGCTATCGGTCTGGACGACGTCGTCACCCGACTACGTGATCTGCTCGCCGACGACCCGACCGGCCGCCCTTTCGACGACACGGCCGACCGGCACCTGCAGCACTTCCTGACCCGCGCTGAGCACCTGGAAGACCAACTCCTGCCCCGCCGACTGGCCCGCGCCCGCGACCAGATGTGCCACCTCACCGCCGCCTGGCGCAAACAGGCCCTCGGCCGCGGCAATGAGGACCTGGCCCAACGCTGGGAACGCCTCAACGCCTTCGCGAGCCGCACCGGGGCCGACCGGCCCGACCCCTACCGCGTAGGCCAAGCCTGGTACGACCTGGTCAAGCCCCACCTCGCCGCACACCAGCGCACCCACCGCACCCGCCTGGCCCGCCTCCGCGACATCACCCCCCACCTCACCAACCACCCCCTGCCGATCACCGACGTAGAAACCGCCATGACCGGCATCCCGGAAGTCACCCACCTCGACACGCGCATCGCCGCCTGCATCCTCGGCGTCCCCGGGTGAGAGGTGCGACTCGTCGACCTGGTGGACGGCCGAGCGTTCGCAACGTCAGCTGACCCGGCCAGGGAGGCTGGCAACCTACCTCGGGGCCGCCGAAGCCGCTAACCTCCAAAAGGAGCGGGGAGGTCATCGTGAACTGGGTCTGTCAGTCGGGGTCACAGTGACCGCAATCACGCTCGGGCCTGTGTGGACCGAGCCTGCTCGCCGTGGTCGCTATGCGGGTCGCTACCCCCTGAGCGTCGAGCGCCATGTGCTGCAGCAGGTCAGCCGACTCGCGCCGGGGGTGACCACCGTGACCCCGAACGCCCGGTACTTCCTGCTGCACACCCTGGTCGCGATCGAGGCGCAGGAACGCGGCATGCTCCCTGCGGAGCATCTTGAACTGCTTCGCAGGGCAGAAGTGGTGTTGTGCGCGGTATCGAGCCGGCATATGAATCCACACCCGGGCTGGTCAAGCGCCCACGGAGCGGGGGTGGTCCTGTCGAGGATGACCGATGACGGCGTCGCCGTCGCTGAACTAGCCGCCCCAGAGGTCTATTCGCAGTCCAAGGCAGGGTTCCGCGGCCAGTACGTCGCCTCAGAGCTGAGCCTGGGACTGCTTCAGCTTTCCAAAGGTGAGTTGGTGCCCGGACCGACTGCTGATTCCGTGGCGATCCGCGCGTCTCTCGGTCCGATCATCGGTTTGGCCCGTCAGGAGCATGTGTCGCTGGCCGAACTCGACGCCGCCAGATCGCTGTGTCTGTGTGGTTCGATCAACGGACCTGATGGGGCACTGCTTCGCCGCCTGCTATTGGCCCGCGACGCCGCACCGGACTCAGTGGCCGACCATCGCAAGCAGACCGTCCGGATGCTGGCTCGCCTAATCGAACTTCATTCCCCAGCCGCCCTGACCCGAGACTTGACGCCCAGGCTGGCATTCGGTGATCTGGCCTCCACCGATCCGGTGTTGGTGTCCCTGCGGGCGACCATGCCGTGGCGAGGCACAGTCCTACGTTCACAGTCGGTGACTGCATGGCGCGGTCTGTGGGCTTGGCTGGTCAATGACAACCTCGGCAGCCTGATCACTCGCGATGAGTTCGCGGCAGCCCTTGCCGACGTGATGCCCGGTGGGACCGTGCGGCAGTTCATTGCTGCCCTGCCTCCGGAGATGGTTGGTGGTCAACCGGCGCCCGCTGAGGTCGATTCAGACGTCACCTCGAGGGCTGGTGGGCTGCGGCAGTTCAGCGTGCTGACGCTGGGGGCTTTGCGGAGCCAGTCTCTGCCGGAACCTCTGAAGCCGGAGTTCGAGGGAGGGGACGAGGCCAACCAGGAGTTGACGCCGACGTGGTTGTGGGAGTTCCTCCAAGATCGGATGGACAGATCGACCCGGGACACGGCCGCTGAACTCGTTGGCGTACTCCTCGACCGATCCCAGAGGGTCGCCCTGCGGAAGGCCAGCTACGACCGGAGGTTGGGCGTCTTCAAGTTCCCGACGCGGGTCTTCACGCGGGATCAGTACGTGTTCCGCGACTCCGCCGAAGGAGGCGGTGCGGTCGGACTGCGGTGGGAGCAGTTGGTCACAGTGCTGGCGGGGGTTGGCGTGTTCAGCCGATCCGAGGACCGCTGGCACCTCAGCGAGGCGGGGAGTGCTGACCTTGCCTAACGTAGTCCAAGGCTTGCCCAACCCGATGCCGTTCATCCAGGACCTAGAACTTGCGGGCGAGCAGCCGATTGAGGAAGCGCTATTCCTGACCTTCAACGTGGACTTGGGGTTCTTCGAAGCGCAGCTGCTGGGCACATGTCAGGCAGCGGGCGCCGTTGTGACGATCATCGCGGATGCCAACATGTGGAATCCGGATCCGTTGTCGGTGAGATTCGCTGGACGGAGGTACCACGCCGGCCTTGCGCAGGCATCCGGTGCACGTGCGTTCCATCCCAAGCTGGTCGTCTTGGTGGGCCAGCAGACCTGCTTGGTCGCCATCGGCTCCGGGAATGTCAGCACCGGCGGCTGGCAACACAACGCCGAGGTGTGGACCGTTCTGCAGGGCGACGACCAGGGTGTCCCGGACCTTGTTCCGAACCTGGCGGACTGGCTTCGGCGCCTGCACCCGGCGGTGGCCCTGGATCGCTATAGCGTTTCTGCGGTTCGGCGTGTGGCGACGGCATTGGAGGAGCTCGCCGCCCGAGCGGGGCTGGTGGACGTAGGCCATCGGTTCGTGCACAACCTCGACCGCCCGATCCTCGAGCAGTTGCCATCCGGGCCGGTGGACGAGTTGCTACTCTCGGCGCCGTTCCACGACCCGGCTTCACGAGCAGTCGCCGGACTTGTGGCTCATATGAGCCCCACCCAGATCCGGGTGGCGTTGCAGCCTGGGTACACAGTGCTGGAGCCGGCGGCGCTCGAGCGGGTCCTGGCGGGAACGGACGCCGTGGTTACCGCTGATGCGGAAGACCCAGGGAAGCGTGGGCGCTACCGCCACGGGAAGCTCGTTGAATGGCGTGTGGGTGAGCGCCGGTGGGCCCTGACCGGGAGCGCCAACCTGAGCGCTTCCGCCCTGCTGCACACGGTCGGGGACGGCGGCAACTGCGAACTCGGCCTACTCTCGGAAGTACCTCGGAGCTTGTTCCCCGCGGGTAGTCCGGTCGCCTTGGCCCAGGTCCCCGCCCGCCGAATCGAAGCAAGCGACAACGCGGTCGACGGTGCTGCCTCGGCGCCGACGCTTCTTCCCGCGCACCTCACGTCTGAGGGACGACTGGTCGTTGAGTTCGCAGGTCCTGCCCCCCAACACTGCCGAATCCAGCTCGACGAAGGTTTCGGAACTCGCAGGGAATGGGTGGACGCCGGACCGGTACCAGTCGGCGTCACCGTGCTCCAAGTCGACGCCGTTGTACGGGCGGGCCAGTGGGTCCGCGCGATTCGCCTTCGGGAGGGCGTGAACGTGGCCTCCGCCCCCGTACACGTCACCGACCCCAACCTCGTGCTGAGAAGACCACTGGGCAGCCAACAGACCCGCACCCAGCGATCAACCCCATCCCAGATCTGGAACGGCGTTCCTCTACTGGCCGAGTTGGGCCGTGACCTGCAGCGCCTGGGCACCGAGTTCGCCGCCGCGCAACCGATACGTGTTCCCCGAGCCGAAGTAGAAACCGGGCACCGCGACGGTGACCGCTCGTACCGCCTGGACACCGACCTCGACCCGTGGGACGCCCACATCCACGACGCCATACGAGGGTTGGGACCCCACCTCGCGGCCTTCGCCCTGGGCCTGCCAGCAGTCCCACAACTCGACTCCAACGAACGAGGGTGGACCGAGCTCCTGGTAGACGACCGAGAAGCCGCGATCGAGGACGAAACCGCCGAAGAAGCCGATGATCACGATGCAGCGTTCGACCGCAACAGCCGAACCCTCGAGGAGACGCAAGCCCCCGACCACACCGCCGACGAACTGGCAGTCCGCCGGCGTAGGCAGCGCTGGTGCGCCGACGCCGTCAAGGCCATGCCCAAGATCTCGCTCACCTCACGACTTCTCATCCTGAGGCTGACACTGGTCCTGCACAGCTCGGGCAACTGGGAGCCTGACGACGACGAGCCCCTGCAACTCATCACGACGGCGTTGCGACAGCTGGAGTCGGACGGGGCGTCAGACCAACTGCGTGCCAGGGCGGCGAGCCTCGCGGCAGTCTCATTGACCGGGATCCGAGACCGCTGCGACCTCTCCGCCGACACAGAAAGGACCCTGATCTACCGAGAGGCCGCCAAACTCACAACTCCCCTCCTCGACAACGTCGAGCAGGATCTCATCGCGGAGTACGTCCGCTACATCAACAACCCGAACGGGTTCCCGCTGGACGGCGACTGGGTCTGGGAGACCGCCCTCGAACTCGCCGCAGACCCCCTTGCGGACGCCGTTGAGGCCCTCCGTGAACAATGGGGCGAGCCGGAGCGGCCTTCCGAGCGGACCATCCTCATCCGCGGTGACTTCAACAACCCGGCACTGGCCGCTGTGGAAGCACTCGGGATCGCAGAAGGCATCCACCCCCTCGGCATCTGGGCCGAGGGGCGCGGGGCCAAGTGGGCCCTTGCCATGTGGATCCCCCCGCATCTCGCGATAGTCGAACAGGGGCAGCGCGGACCAAGGTGGCGTCTCTACCGCCTTGCCGCCCTCAGCACGCCCCGCACCCTGGCCGGTCAGCTGCGTAGTGACCCGCAAGCAGCCAGCCAGCACCGGGTCAACCACGGGCCGCTTCTTCAAGCACCGCCGGAAGCGAGGGCCCTCATGGAGGCTCTTGGCATCCACGATGCCCGAGTTTCTTGAAGAGCAGCAGAGCCATGCGGTCCCGGGCCATCTCCCCACAAGGCGACCTCCTGCGGGGTGCTGCCGGTGGGTCCAACCGAGACTGTGGCGGTCGCCGCTTACACGGCCTGGTGCTTGAGCGCGTTGTAGACGAGTGCGCGGCGATCGGCCCGCCAGCAGGCGGGTGAGTCGCTCGGTCGCAACCCAGGCCGGGGCAGTTGGGGCGGTCGACTGCGTGGTCAGGCGCAGTACACCTTGCGCGACGTGGCCGCGGTCAGCCCGAACTGCTGGGCCTGGGCGGCATGCTGGCCGACTATGTCCCTGACGAACGTGTCGGTGCGCCCCCATCTCACGATTCGTTGGAGGAGCATGGCCTCGAAGGCAGCGCATTCCAGGGAGGGCACGTTCTGGCGGTACCCGACAATGGCCTTGGCCTTGGTGATCTTCGCGAATTCCATGAGCCATGACTCCTCGCCGTCGAACACGCTGCAGGCGCCGAAGTAGATGATGCGGTCCTTGCACTTGCCGGCCAGCAGGTCCTGCAGTTCATACAGGGCTATCTGGTTGGCCTTGCCGAAGCCCATCGCAAGGGTGTCGATGTCGCCGTGGGCAGCGATGAACAGCGTTGGGTAGCCGCGGTAGCGGGCCAGCGTCCATTGCTTGACGTAGTGCTCGAACTCGGCACGCGTTCCTACGTCGCGGTGGATGTACTCCACCACTCCGAATGACTTGAGCAACTGCAGGATCGGCTCCACGGTGGGGTTGTCCCGCAGATCTCGCTGCCACTCACCCTCAAGGCAGAAGACGCCTGGCTTCATCACAACAACCCCCATCTCGTTGGCCGATGACCCGGCATCGGCACGCAGCCGCTGGGGCTTGAAGCCTTGGACGGTCTCCCGCGGCTGCTCCTCGTGGTGAGGCGCGCCGGACGGCGCCGAGCCGGTATCCGTCAGGACCGTGGGCAACAATGGCCCGCAGTGAAGGATCGACCCGACCGGCATCGCGAACCAGGCGACCGGCGGGAACGGGGAAGGACGTCACGCGTGAGCCAGCCGAGGGGCTTCGAGGACAAGGTCGCGTTCGTGTGGCGGGTGGCCGACAAGCTGCGCGGGCACTTCAAGCCCCACGAGTACGGGTCGGTGATGCTGCCGCTGCTGGTGCTGCGCCGCCTCGACGCCGTGCTGGATCCCACTAAGGCAGCGGTCCTGGCCAAGGCCCAGTCCTTGGAGGCGTCGGGGATCACGAGCCCTGACCCGATCCTGCGCCGCACGGCCGGCCAGTCGTTCTACAACACCAGCCCGCTGTCTCTGACCACACTGCTGCAGGACGACAAGAACGTGGCGGCGAACCTGCGCGCCTACGTAAACGCGTTCTCCCCCGGCGCGGTGGAGGTGCTCGAGGAGTACCGGTTCGACGACAAGGTCACCCGCCTGGACCGGGCCGGGATCCTCTACCAGGTCCTCGGTGACTTCGCCGACCTCGACCTGCACCCCGACACCGTGAGCAACGAGGCGATGGGGGCAATCTTCGAGGAGCTGCTGCGCAAGTTCGCGGAGATGAGCAACGAGACCGCCGGCGAGCACTACACCCCCCGCGAGGTCATCCGCCTCATGGTCAGCCTGCTGTTCGCCGAAGACGCCGATGCACTGGCCGGCCCGGCGCCGATCCGCACCGTGTACGACCCGGCGGCCGGCACCGGCGGCATGCTCACCGTCGCCGACGCCCACCTGACCGAGCTGAACCCGGCGATCCGCGTAGAGGTGTTTGGCCAGGAACTCAACCCCGAGACCTGGGCTATCGCCCGCTCCGACCTGATGATCAAAGGTGCGGACCCCGACCGCATGGTCCTGGGCAACAGCCTGACCAACGACGGGTGGGCAGGGCATCGGTTCGACTACATGCTCGCCAATCCGCCGTACGGGGTGGACTGGAAGGCCTACGCCGACCCCATCAAGCGCGAAGCCGAGCAACTCGGGTTCGCCGGCCGGTTCGGCGCCGGCCTGCCCCGCATCAGCGACGGATCGTTCCTGTTCCTGCAGCACATGCTCAGTCACATGAAGCCGGTCGCCGACGACCCGAACACCCCCTGGGTCGACGGCGGCTCCCGCGTCGGCATCGTGCTCTCCGGCAGTCCACTGTTCTCCGGGGCCGCCGGGTCGGGCGAGTCGGAGATCCGCCGCTGGATCATCGAGAACGACTGGCTCGAGGGCATCGTCGCCCTGCCCGACCAGATGTTCTACAACACCGGCATCAACACCTACGTGTGGATCCT
>JALOLM010000447.1 GCA_025455985.1 Candidatus Nanopelagicales bacterium
TGGGCGAGGAGGTTCTGGGTGAAGGGTGGCAGCGCGGCGATAATGACAGCGTCGTTCACGGTCTGAGTTCTGTGGGGCCGCCCGTGAATCTGTGGATGAGCGCTGGGCGCGTGGCTGGGCCTGTGTAATTTCTGTTGCTGTTGGCGACGAATCTTACGCACGCCTCGAGCCTGGATTCGCGCGCGCTTGGGCTTGTGTAACTTCCGTCGCTGCGGGCGACGAATCTTACGCACGCCTAGCGCGCGGCCAAAGTCTCCAAGCAGCGGCGCACCCACTCGATGTTCTCCTGCTCGAACGCCATCCCCCGCATCAAGGTCAGGTACGGCCCGATCCGCTGCGCGTGCAGAAGGTAGTCGTCCTCGTCGCGCCCGGCGAGCAGGGCTTCGCGCAGTCGCTCGTACCCGGCCAACTTCTCCTGCGCTTGCGCCAACCGGTCCTGCAGCGCCTCCCGGATCGCGTCGGTATCCCCGACGTCCATCGCCTGAACCTTGACCAGCAACTCATCCTTGATCGAGGTTGGCCGGCTCGGCGCGGCTGTGAACGCAGCCAACTCCTCAAGGCCGGCGGGCGTCAGCGAGAACAGGCGCTTGTTGGGCCGACGCTGCTGCTCGACCACCCTGCCGGCGATCAAGCCGTCGGCCTCAAGCCGGTCGAGCTCGCGGTACAACTGCTGCGGTGTGGCCACCCAGAAGTTCGCCACCGACGCGTTGAACGCCTTAGCGAGGTCGTAACCCGAGGCCTCGCCTTGCAGAAGTGCCGCGAGGACGGCATGCCCGAGTGCCACGCACCCACCCTAATAGACAACAAAGTGAATAATCAATAGTTGACGAGTTCGGCTGTGCGCGCTACGGTTCTGATAGTCAACAAAGTGAGTAGGTACGGACATGACTGACTACGACGCTGTGGTGATCGGCGCTGGCAACGCCGGGCTGACGGCAGCGGCCACCCTAGCCCGTGGCGGCGTTCGCACGCTGCTGGTCGAGCGGCACAACGTTCCGGGCGGGTGCGCGACCTCCTTCCGCCGGGGCCGCTTCGAGTTCGAGGTCGCCCTGCACCAGCTCTCGGGGATCGGCTCGCCGGACCAGGCGTTCATGCTGCGCCGGCTGTTCGAAGGCCTCGGGATCGCCGACAAGCTCGAGTTCGTCGAAGAACACGACCTGTACCGCGTAGTCGTCCCGGGGCGGCTCGACGTGACGATCCCGGCGGACTGGCAGGGCGCGGTCGACGCGCTGGAGGCGGCCTTCCCCGGCAACCGCTCGCGGATCGAGGACTTCTTCGCGCTGGTCAAACTGATCACGTTCTGCCAGGTCGCCGTGATGCGCAACGCACCGACCGACCAGGTGGACCCACGTTACTTCCATGAGGCGCTGCGGCCCGTCGCTGAAGTGCTCGACGACTTCTTCGACGACGACGGTTTGAAGATGGCGCTGAGTGTCTACTGGACCTACCTCGGCCAGCCGCCGTCGGTATTGCCGTTCCAGGACTTCGCGCTGACGCTGTTCGCGTATCTGGAGTTCAAGCCGTGGCACTTGCGCGGCGGTTCCCAAGCCATGTCCAGCGCGCTGCTGGGCAGCTTCCTGGACGCGGGCGGCGAGGTGCGGTTCAACACCGGGGTTGAGGCGATCCTGACCGACGAGGGCCGCGTGACCGGCGTGCGTTTGGACACCGGCGAACAGATCAGCGCCCCTGAGGTCGTGTCCAACGCCTCGCTGCCGACCACCTACGCGATGCTCGGCGAGGTCCCGCCCGAGGTGGCCGCGGATCTTGGCACGCGGCGCGTCGGGGTTTCGGGATTCGTCATGCATATGGGCCTGGACGCCAGTGCCGTGGACCTCGGCTTCACCACCAGCACGACGTTCATCAACCGCGACACCGACGACGACCGAACCCATGCGAGCTGGCGCACGTTTGACCCGGTGCGTGGGGTGGCGGTCTCCTGCTACGACGTCGAACCGATCGGTTTTGCGCCGTCGGGGGCCTGCCACGTGACGCTGATGACGCTGCAGTACGCCGATGCCTGGGACGACGTGGCGCCGCAGGACTACGCGGCCACCAAGTTCGCCTACGCCGAGACGCTGCTCGACCTGATGGAGACCACGTACCCCGGAGTGCGGGCGGTCATCGAGGAAGTGGACGTGGCCACGCCCTTGACGATGACCCGCTACCTCGGCCATCCCGGCGGCGCGATCTACGGCTACGACCAGGACGCGACAGAGGGCTGGCTATTCCGCAATAGCGAGCGCAAACCCGGTGTTGAGGGCTTGAGCCTGGCCGGTTCGTGGGCCGGGATGGGCGGGTTCCAGCCGACTTTGGAGGCCGGTTCCCGTGTGGGCCGCCGCCTGCTTCGACGTTTCGTGAATGCCTGAGGAGACCACCATGACCCGCACAGGCCGCCGACGTGATCGCGACCTACCATCCCAAACGGCTGCATCTGGTGGTCGACGAGGTCATCGTTGAGACGCCGTCTACTGCCACGTTCCGACTGGTTTCCGCCGACGGGTCAAACCTTCCGCCGTTCCTGGCCGGGCAGTACGTGAACGTCTTCTTCGACGGCACCAGCCGGCCTTACGCGATGTCGTCGTCCCCGCACGACCTCGGTCACTACGACCGACTTGACCGTCAAGCGCGTGCCTGGTGGGCGGGTGAGCAATGCGTTGCTCGACCGGTTGCAGGTGGGCCATGCGTTGACCACGACCGGACCGATGGGGACGTTTCACTACAACCCGCTGTTCCACGGCGACGAGTTGGTGTTCATCGCCGGCGGGTCAGGCGTCGTGCCCGCCATGAGCATGATCCGCGACATCGTCGACTCCGGTTCGGAACGCCGTTTCCGGCTGATCTACGGCTCGCGCGACGCGGGTGACGTGATCTTCGCCGAGGAGTTGGCTGCGGTCGCGGACGCGCACCCGAACATCACCGTCGAGGTGGTCCTGGATCGGTTGATCACCTCGGAGATCATCGGCCCGCTGGATGGGCGCATGGCCTACATCTGCGGCCCGCAGCAGATGTACCCGTTCGCGTTGGCGCAATTGCAGGAGTTGGGTCATCCTCGCCGTCGGGTGCGGTTCGAGGCTAATGGCCCGCCTGCAGATCCGACCGCGCAGGAGTCGTGGCCTTCTGGTGTTGCGCCTGACTCGGTGGTCACGGTCAGCGTCGGTTCGCGAAGCTTCGAGACCACGGCCGGCCGGCCGCTGCTGGATGCGCTGGAGGACAACGGGTTCACCCCCGAGGTCGGGTGCCGCTCCGGGGAGTGCAGCTTGTGCCGGGTGCGGGTGGTGTCCGGGCAGGTGCACAGCGCCGACGAAGCGAAACCGCGGATGTCGGACGCGACTGCCGGGTACGTGCACAGCTGCGTTGCCTACCCGATGGCGGACGTCACGCTGGCGTTGTGAGGGCCTGTCTCAGGAAGCCCGCATCTCGTCACCGAGACCGCACGACGGGCCGTACTCCACGACGTGCTTCTTGCGGATATCCGGACCGATGTTCCGCTTGTACCAGGAGTAGCTGACCTTCATCCGGAAGGTCCGGTCGACCCGCCAGCCTCCGATAGGATGGGTGGGTTGCCCAGACAAGCAATGCTGGATTCAGGCAAATGAGTTGCCGGTTCTCAGCATTGCTCGCGGGGCGGGGGCCTGCCAGCCGATAAAGAGGTGACTCTCCTGGAGATCGCGCTCGAGATGCTGCTCGCTGCTCTTCTCCAAGCGTCTCACCGCCGGGACCTCGGCGGCAGGCGCCGCGCCCCTGGGCAGAGCGCCCCAGTTGCGG
>JALOLM010000448.1 GCA_025455985.1 Candidatus Nanopelagicales bacterium
ACTGCGGCGCGCCTTTGCGGCCAGCCATACACCGATCCAGGCCGGCAGGCCACAGACCAGTCCGTAGCACCCGGCGGCGATCACGCCGTCCAGCCCGGTCTGGATCAGTGGGACATCGGTTGACGGGTACGCGTCGAAGACGTCGGTCACCCAGTAGCCCAAGGCGAACACGACCCAGAACCAGAACACATATGTCAGCGGCATCAGGAACGCCGCTACCGTCCATCGCCGTACTTCTTGCGAAGTGGTCATACGAACCACCCCACTTCTATTGTCGCGCGTAGCACGGCAAAGACACCTGCCGCAGGACGATACTGGGCCACATGGCACAGCGGCTTACGTCGGGTCAGCGGTTCGGGTACGCCTTCGGGTCCTTCGGCACCACTTGACCGACGTGCTCGGAGTCGCCGCGGCAATAGCGAGTTTGGTGGTGTTCATCCCGAAGGCCTGGGACGTGATCATCGCCCCAGTGATGGGCGGGGTCTCCGACAAGACCATGCTGCGGCGCGGCAGTCGTGTCCGATGGCTGCTGGTGGGCGGCTTGATCATCGGGCCGATGTTCGCGCTCACGTTCGCCGCGCCATCGGGACTGCAGGGCAACGCCGCAGCGCTGTGGGTGGGCGTGTTCTTCCTGTTCGCGATCACCGGATTCGCCACGTTCCAAGTCACGTATCTGGCAATGCCTGCAGAGTTCACGGACGACTACAGCGAGCGCACGCGGATCATGAGTATCCGCATCGTGTTCTTGACCTTGTCGATCCTGCTGTTCGGCGCGGGCGCCCCGATCCTGGTCAACGCTTTCGGCTCCGGGCGCTCGGGTTACGCGGGTATGGGCGTTGTGGTCGGGGTGCTGCTGGTCATCGCGACCGTTGTCTGCTGGGCGATGCTGCGCAAGACGAAGTCCTACACGCAGGCCGAGACCGAACCCAGTTTCAAGGAACGCGTCGCCGCAGTGCGTGAGAACCGCTGGTTCCTGCTACTCGGGATCACGTTCGTGTGCCAGGCACTCGGTGTGGGCGCGATGCTGGCCGCGGTCCCCTATCTGGCCACCTACATCCTGGGCGGCGGGGAGTTGGAGCAGACCCTGCTGTTCGCCTGCCTGGTCGCTCCCGCAATTCTGGTCATGCCGCTGTGGTCGCTCACGGCACGCCGGGTCGGCAAGCACCGTGGATTCCTGACGGCAAGTGGGATCTTCCTGATTGCAGCCATCGGCTTGTTCTTCAGCCAAAGCCTCCCGGATGCCGCCATCTACGTGCTGGTGGCAATGGTCGGTGTTGCGTACGCGGGCATGCAGATGTTCCCGCTGGCGATGCTCCCGGACGCGGTCTCAGCCGATGCCGCGATCCATGGCAGCCAGCGGGCGGGTGTGTTCACAGGTGTCTGGGCCGCGGGCGAGACCGTGTCGCTCGCCCTGGGCCCCGCCGTCGTGGGCCTCATCCTCGCGGTGACCGGCTTCATCTCCAGCGAAGGCGATCAGACCGTCACCCAACCGTCCAGTGCGCTCACCGGGATCGTGCTGTCGTTCTCCCTGTTCCCGGCGCTGATGATGCTGCTGAGCCTGCCGACGTTGTTCAAGTACGACCTGACCGAGAAACGACTCGACGAATTGCGAGGTTCACATGACACTGCCGCCGCTACCTGAGCAGGGGCTTCCCGCCGACGAAATCCTGGCTGCTTTGGCGCAATTGCGCTCGGCGGATCTGGACTACACGAAGGCCACGAGCTACCACTTCGAGTCCGGCAATGAGCAATTGCGCGAGGTCTCGGCCGCTGCGGCGGCGACCGCATGGGGCCGCAACGGTCTGGATCCAACCGCCTTCCCGAGTATCGCGGCGATCGAGAACGACTTGGTGGGCGCGGCGCTCGATCTGCATGGAGGGGGTCCCGACGCGGTAGGAACTGTGACCAGCGGGGGTACCGAATCGTGCATGCTGGCGGTGCTCGGGGCGCGGGAACGCTTCCGCCGCAATGGCGGTCAGGGCACCCCGCAGATGCTCCTGCCCGTCACCGCGCACTCAGCGTTCCGGAAGGGGGCGTGGCTGTTCGATGTGGAGATCGTGGACATCCCGGTGGGCAGCGACTTCAAGGTCGACGCTGCCGCGATGGTCGCCGCGATGTCAGACCGGACAGTGCTGGCCGTGGTCTCGGCGCCCAGTTACGCCCACGGTGTCATCGACCCGGTCGAGGAGGTCGCCGCGGCGGCAGCAGAACGCGACATCTTGTGCCACCTCGATCTGTGTATCGGGGGCTGGGCACTGCCGTTCATCCTTGAGGCCGAAGGCCGGCCGCCAGTGGACATGAGCATTCCCGGCATCACGTCGGCGTCGATGGATCTGCACAAGTACGGCTATGCACCTAAGGGTGTGTCGATCCTGCTCAGCGCGAACCCGCACTTGCGCCAGTTCCAGTTCTTCTCCGATGCCGGTTGGCCCGGCTACCCATTGATCAACAACACGCTGTTGTCGAGTAGGTCGGTCGCGCCGGCCGCATCGGCTTGGGCAGTGCTGCACCTATTGGGTCGGGA
>JALOLM010000449.1 GCA_025455985.1 Candidatus Nanopelagicales bacterium
CCATTGTGTCGGTCAGCCGATCGCGTTGGTTCTCGCCGAGTCCGCCGATACGGCATGGCGCGCTGCGCAACGGGTGTCCGCTGACTGGTCGGTGCTGCCCCATGTTCTGGACGTCCGGGATGCCTATGCCGCTGGTGATCTGCTCGGGCCCCCACGTACTTTCGCTTGCGGTGACGTCGACGCGGTGTGGGCACGATGCGCCACGGTCGTAGCGGGTCGGGTGGAACTAGGAGCTCAGGAGCACGCCTACCTCGAGACACAGGCCGCACTGGCGATCCCTCGCGATGACGGTGGCGTGCTCGTACATGCGGCTACCCAGTCGCCGAGTGCGGTGCAGAAAGCTGTGGCTGCAGTCACCGGACTGCCCATGCATCTGGTGGAGGTAGAGGTAGCCCGACTCGGTGGCGGCTTCGGCGGCAAGGAGGTGCAGGCCACGCCGTGGGCGGCGCTGGCTGCGATGGGTGCGCTGGCCACCGGCCGTGCGGTGCGCATCACCGGCGACAGGCGAGACGACATGCGCATCACCGGCAAGCGTCATCCGTACAGCGCCGACTACCGGCTCGGACTCGATGCGGACGGGATGTTCTTGGGCTACGAAGTCACGATGCTGCAGAACGCCGGTTGCACCACGGACCTGTCCCCGGCGGTCCTCGAGCGGTCTTTGTTCCACGCCTGCAACGCCTACGCGATACCCAACGTCCGGGTGACCGCGGTGAGTTGCCGCACCAATCTCGCCTCCAACACGGCCTTCCGCGGGTTCGGGGCGCCGCAGGCTATGACCGTGATCGAGGCCGCGATCCGGACTGCGGCGCGCGAACTCGACGTGCCTGCTCGGGTGTTGCAGGAACGCAACCTGGTCGGCGAGGGCGCGGTCACCCACTACGGCATGCGGTTGCGCGACGTGCGTGCCCGACAGTGCTGGGACCGGATGCTCACCGACTATGACCCGGCCGCTCGCAGTGCCGAAGCGGCGGCCTTCAATGCGTCGCGCCCGCTGCACCGCCGCGCCGTCGATGTGATTCCGCTGTGCTTCGGCATCGCGTTCACCGCCCGGGTCTTGAACCAGGCCGAGGCGCTGGTGCACGTGTATGTCGACGGCACCGTCTCGGTCACGACCGGCGCGATCGACATGGGGCAAGGGGTGTTCGCGAAGATCCAGGCGGCGGTGGCGCACGAACTGGACGTGCCAGTCGAGGTGGTCCACGTCGAACCCACAACGACCTCGCGGGTTGCCAACGTGTCGCCCACTGCGGCGAGCACCGGAGCGGACCTCAACGGGGCGGCGGCTGTCCAGGCGAGCCGGGTCATCCGGGCGGGTCTGGACAAGGTCGATCCCGACGGCGAACTCAGTTGGACCGATCGTGTCCAGCGGGCCTACGACGCCCGGATCGGCCTGTCCGCGCTTGCGCACTACGCCACCCCGGGGCTGGAGTTCTCCGAAGGCGCAATGACCAGTCGGCCGTTCGCCTATCACGTCTACGGTGCCGCTGTTGTCGAGTCAACGGTGGATGTGCTGCGGGGGATAGCGCGCGTCGATCGGGTGTCCGTGGTCCATGACATCGGGCAGAGCATCGACGAGCGCATCGATCGCGGCCAGGTCGAGGGCGCGATCGTCCAGGGCATCGGCTGGCTGACCAGCGAGGAGATCCGGCATGACGAGGCGGGGAGGTTGCTCACCGACTCGCTGGCGACCTACAAGATCCCCGACATCGACAGCTCCCCGCAGATCGAGGTCACCTTCCTGCAGCGTCCTTCTCCGGGGTTGCTCGGGAGTAAGGCAGTCGGTGAGCCACCGCTGATCTATGGCATCGCTGCCCTCTTCTCGATCAGGGCGGCCATCGAGGCGGTGAATCCCGACCTGCCGACTTCGTTGGTCGCGCCGCTGACCCCGGAGCGAATCTTCGGGCTGCTGCATCGCGTTGGGGAACCCGATGCCTGAGGTCGATGCGTGGCGGGCGCTGCTCGACGAGGTGGACGCGGGCCGGCCGTGTGCCCTGCTTGCGGTGGTGGCCAGCCGGGGCAGTTCGCCCGGTCGGCGAGGGGCGGTGCTGGCGGTCGGGCGCGATGGCGAACTCGCCGGCACGATCGGAGGTGGGCAGGCGCAGGCCGGCCTGGTCCAGGCCGTCACGGATCGGCTGCGAGCCGGAGAGCTCGTGGCGCACACCGTTGTGCTGGAGCACCGGGAGGACGCCGAAGGGTCATCGGGGATGATCTGCGGTGGCTCGCAGACCGTGGTCGTCAGCCCCTTAGGCGCCCAGCCGCCGTGGTCGACGCGCTCGAGGCCGGCTTGCGCGTTGACTGGGTGGTCGGGCCACAGGGTTGGCGCGCCGCTCCGGTCGCAGGCGAGGACTGGTTCCACCGGCTGGAAAGTGGACCGAGCCACTGGGTCTACGTGATCGGGGCCGGGCACGTTGGTCAGGCGCTGTCGGGACTACTGGCGGGTCTCGACTTCCGGGTGGTGCTGATCGATGAGCGGGCAGGGTTGCTGGAGTCCGGGGTGGGATCGGGCCACGAACGGATCACCGCGCCGTACGAGGAGCTGGCTTCGATCGTCAAACCGGGACCGGATCACTTCGCGGCGATCATGACTCATTCGCATCAGCGCGATGCCGCCGCCCTGCTGGCGCTGCGCGGCGTCGAGCTCGGGTATCTGGGGCTGTTGGGCAGCCGCGCCAAAGTGCATCGCCTCGTGGCCGACCGACCGATGCCCAGTTGGTTCCACGCACCCATGGGGATCCCGATCGGCAGTACCAACCCTGCGGAGATCGCGGTGAGCATCGCGGCCGAGATGGTGGCCGTGCGCAACGGTGCTTCGTCGTAGATCTGCCTTGGCGCGCAGAGCCGACGTAGGCTCTGACCACCACGACTACGAGGAGCATCATGGCCTATTCGATCAAGGACCTCAAGGACGTCTCGGCGGGGCTGGCGGCGAAGCTTCAGGAGGTGGGAGTGGGCACCACCGAGCAGTTGCTGGAGAAGGCGGGATCGTCGGCAGGCCGCAAGCAACTCGCTGATGAAATCGGGGCCAGCGCCAACCAGTTGCTGACCTGGGTCAACGAGGCCGACCTGATGCGGGTGCCCGGGATCGCTGAGGGCTTCTCGCAATTGCTGGAGGCCGCGGGCGTGGACACGGTCAGGGAGCTGGCCACACGTAACGCGGAGAACCTCACCGCGAAGATCGCCGAGGTCAATGAGCAACTCAACTTGACCGGCCGGGTTCCGAACCAGGAGCAGGTCGCCGCGTGGATCGCCGCGGCCAAGGACCTGGTGCCCAAGGTGAGCCACTGACGCTTCGGAAAAGGGGGAGTCGCCATGCGAGGGATCACAACCACGACGGCGTCGTTGCGGAAGTTGCTAGGTGCGGCGCAACGCAGTGAGCACACCGGCGAGCACTTTGACGAGGTTCTGCAACGTTCTCACGCACATGCCGCGGCGCACCGGGATGACCCGCAGCGGTATGTCGCGCAGCGCGCCGAAGCGGGTTCGCTTTCCCGACGGCAATTCCTTGCTTCGGCAGCCGCCGCAGTGGGGGCCGTTGGGCTGACGGGAGTCGCGCCGGCAGCTGCGGCCAAAGGGTCGGGCGCCCCGCGGGTGGCCATCGTGGGCGCGGGGTTGTCGGGTCTGCGCGCCGCGCATTGGCTCTGGTCGGTGAAGGGCATTGCGGCCACGGTCTACGAGGCCGACGAGCGGATCGGCGGGCGTTGCTGGACGCTGCGGGACCACTTTGCCTCGGGTCAGATCGTCGAGCACGGCGGTGCTTTCATCAACACCGATCACAACGCGATGCGCAACCTGGTCAACTCCCTCGGGTTGAGTTTGTACGAGCTGAACGGGGGCAACCAGGCGCCCTATGGGGACGTGTATTGGGCCAACGGGCTGTACACGTACGAACAGGCCAGCGTTGACTGGGCGGGCGCATGGCGCAGCTTCAAGGACGCGCTGGCCGCTGCCCCCTACCCGCAGACCTTCTTCTCGAACACACCCGCAGGCTCGGTCTTGGACCGCATGACGGTCGACGAGTGGATCGACGCCAATATCGGCGGCGGAACCCGGGGACGGTTCGGGTCGATCTTGCGGTCCAATGCGATCGCGGAGTACGGGCTCGACCCCGGTGAGCAGTCGGCGTTGAACCTCGTCTACCTGCTCGGGTGGAACCCGCAGAACAGCCTCGACCCGATCAACGGCGCCGACGAGCGATTCGGCGTGGTCGGTGGCAACGACCAGATCATCACGCGGATGGCTGCGCAATTGCCCTCCGGTGCAATCCGGCGAGGACACGTGCTCGAGGCGATCAGCCGTCGCGCCGACGGGACCGCGGCGTTGACGTTCCGGGTGGATCGCAGGAGCACAACTGTCACCGCGGACAAGGTGATTCTGGCGTTGCCCTTCACCACCCTGCGCGACGTGGACCGACGTAGTGCGGGGTTCAGTCCGCTCAAGGAGCGGGCCATCACCCAACTCGGCCTGGGCAGCAACGGCAAGATCCACGTCCAGTTCGACTCCCGTCCGTGG
>JALOLM010000450.1 GCA_025455985.1 Candidatus Nanopelagicales bacterium
CCGGCGCAGCCACAGCTCCGACGGGTTCTCCATCAGCGGGCCCATCATCTCGGGCTTGTCGTACCAGTCGTCCGGGTAGGGGAACTCGACGATCTGCACATCGGCGCGGGTCATGCCATTCATCCGGAGCATCAGCTCGATGCCCTGTTCCTCCTGGATGCCCCACCAGTCGGTCTTGACCTTGTTCTGGCTCCTCGAGAGGCCGATTCTCTTGCCCTTCAGCTCGGCCATCCGGTAGATGTCGTCGCGGGAGCGCACCATCATCACGCCGCCCTCGCGCGGGGCGTGCGTCAGCCCCAGGAGCCGGGTCCGGCGGATGTCGGCCATGACGTGGATGGGCGGGAACAGGCCGCCGAAGCGAATCAGGTTGTCGAGGTTGTGGACGTAGTGCGGGTACCAGTCGTTCTCCTTGCGGGCGCGGAGGTACAGGTAGTTGACGCCGATCTTCTTGTACTCCTCCTTGGTCCAGCCCAATTCCTGATCCACGTTGGCGGCGGAGATCAGCGGGCAGTTCGTGTAGTACACCTCGTCCCAGCGAAGATCCACACTGGTGAGCGTCTTTCCTGCGACGATCGATGTCGGCATGTCAGTTCCCCTCTTGTCTGCGCCTCACCGGACCGGCGGTGATAGCGATTTCTCGTGCATGCGGGCCCGGCCGCTCGTCTCGTTGCATCAGCTGATCGTGATCGTCGGTCGACGGCAAGGCCTCACGCGATTTTCACCATTCGCTTGCCGCGGTTTTCGCCGTGCAGCAGGCCGATGAGTGCGTCGGGAAGGTTGTCGAACCCCTCGACGATGTCTTCGATGACCTTGAGTCGTCCAGCCTCGACCCAGGAACGGAGTTGGGCGAGCGCCTCGTCGCGCCTGCCGAAGACAGGAACGGGACGCCGCGCGGGCCGTGCGTCTGCTGCGCGGCGGTGTCGTAGGTGGACACGACGCCGCAGCAGGCCACGCGGCCGTGCATCTTCATCCGGGAAAGCGCGGTCTCGAGGATCTCGCCACCGACGTTGTCGAAGTACACGTCGATGCCGTCGGGGCACGCGGCTTTGAGGCTGTCGCCGATGGGACCCGCCTTGTAGTTGACCGCCGCGTCGTAGCCCAGTTCGTCGGTCAGCCAGCGGCACTTCTCGTCGCCGCCGGCAATCCCCACGACCCGGCAGCCCAGAATTTTCGCGATCTGACCTGCAAAGGTGCCGACCGCACCCGCCGCTGCCGAGATGACGACCGTCTCGCCGGCCTTCGCCTGTCCCACCTCGGTCAGGCCGAAGTAGGCGGTCAGGCCGCTGACGCCGTAGACGCTCAGCAGGTGCGACAGCGGCGTCACCTGAGGCTGTTTCATCAGGGACGTACCCGGCAGGGCGGCGTATTCCTGCCAGCCGCAGTCACCGAACGCGAGGTCTCCGACCGTGAATCCCGGGTGGCGCGAGTCGACGACTTCCCCCACGCCGCGCGCGGCCATCACCGTGCCGGCCCCGAGTGCATCCCGATAGGTCGCGCCCTGCATCCACGCGCGGTTGGCTGCGTCGACCGACATGAAGCGTGTCTTCAGCAGGACCTCGCCGTCCTTCAGCCCGGGAACGGCGGCGACGGCCAGCTTGAAGCAGTCGCGCGTCAGCGGCCCGTCCGGGATGCGAACGAGGTGGAACTGCTGGTTCGTGGTCGCTGACAGATCGCCTGCTCCGCAGGCACACCGCACACTCGTGTTCATCGACACCTCCTCGGTCATCGCCTGGCTGCCCACCGGGTCGGGCCTGGCCGCTCAGTCATCGACACCCCCGTCCAGTAAGCGCGCGAGGCTGATCCCTCTCGACAGCGCGATCTTGAAGTTCAGGCGGAGGATGTTGTCCGTGTAGGCAAGGCCCCCGCTGTCCGGCCTCGTGTACTGGACGAAGTAGTGGAACTCCACCAGCACTCGCCCGTTGGCGACGTAGCCAAGGCCGACGCGCACGCGCAGCGGGTCGATCTGCCCCGTGTCGGAACGGTAGATGGGCTCGACGTCCGACAGCAGGTACCACGACTTCGGCGTCCATGCGCGGTCGCCCGCAGCGAGGGGAATCTCGATGCGGGTCTGATTGCGGAGCCGGTGCACCGTCTTCCACTCGTCGGTGTCCAGCGTGTCGGTCAGGCGGAGCTCGTAGCGTGTCCAGTTGAAGTAGCGCCACTTCTTGCTGTTCGATCCCACGAACTTGGGGCCGACAAACGGACGAAGCTCGAGCGAGTTGCTCTTGACCGTGCTGTCCGTGTAGACGGCGATGAGGCCACCCCAGATGTGAACCCACTTGGCCGGGGAGTAGAAGAAGCCCTTGCCCAGGTAGTACGACGTGTAGTCCGAATCGGGCTTGTACACCCAGCCGAGATACCCGAAGCCCGACCACTCCTCGTTGATGCGGTAGGAGGGAAAGGCGGTGATCCGGTACTCGTTGGCGACATCGTCAGGCGGCGCCGTCGTGGCGGGGGGCTGGTCCTGCGCCCCCGCCGGAATGGCGGCGAGGACCAGGAGCACCGCGCTGCAGACGATGGCCAGCCAGCGGGACATGGCGCTACTGCCCTTTCTCCACATCCCGAATACGGCCGACGATGTCCGGGGTGCCGGGATTCATGAGTTGGCCTTCCGGTCCGGCGCCGCCGCGCCAGCCGTCTCTGCGCGGAACGCGGCCGCCGCGTGCCGGTTGGTCGGGTAGAACCGGCCGGGCGCAACCAGCTCCATCAGCTCATATTGCTCCAGCCAGGAGCGGAACGCCTCATCGGCGCGGCTGACGGCGAAGGTGATGTGCCGCTTCTTCAGCATGGTGATCGCTCGACCAAGTACCCCCGCACCGGTCGTGTCGACGTCCACCATCGCCTGCGCATCCAGCACGAACCAGCGGACAGGGGTGGGCGACCCGGTGACCAGCCGCTCGACGTCGTCAAGGAACAGGGTCGCGTTGGCGAAGTAGAGCGGGGCGCCGAACCGGTACACCACGAGTCCGGGCAGTCCGGAGGCCTCTGCGGCGTCGAGCGGCACGAAGTGGCTGCCGTCGGGTGCTTCCACCAGCGCCGAGGTGACCGGACGGGATGCCCGCCGGATCACATCGATGACCGA
>JALOLM010000094.1 GCA_025455985.1 Candidatus Nanopelagicales bacterium
GCCGCCACCCAGGTGCACGGGGGTTACGGGTTCATGATCGAGTTCCCGGTCGGCCGGTTCTATCGCGACGCGAAGATCCTGGAGATCGGGGAGGGCACCAGCGAGGTGCAACGGATGCTCATCGCCCGCGACCTCGGGTTGCCCAGTGCCTGACCTCCCCGTCGGCACGCCCCGGGTGGGCATCATCGGCGGCGGCCAACTGGCGCGTATGAGTCAACAGCCCGCTATTGCCTTGGGTGTCCAGTTGCACGTCCTGGCCGATTCGCCCCACGACAGTGCCGCGCAGGTGATTCCGGCGGTGGCGGTGGGTGCGGCCAACGACGCAGCCGCCATCGTCGAGTTGGCCCGGGGCGTCGACGTGGTGACGTTCGACCACGAGCACGTGCCCCGCCCGATCATCGAGGCGCTCGAGGCCGAAGGCCTGGCCGTCCACCCGGGATCAGCCGCCTTGGCGTTCGCGCAGGACAAGGCCCTGATGCGCGAACGGCTGCAGCAGGCCGGCTTCCCCGTGCCGCAGTGGCAAGTGGTCGAGTCACCCGCGCAGGTCGAGGCCTTCGACACGTCGTGGCCGAAGATCCTCAAGGCCTCGAAGGGTGGCTACGACGGCAAGGGTGTGTGGCTGGTCGGCTCGGTGGTCGAGGCCGCAGAGGTGATGTCCCACGATCTCGGTGCCGGTGCGGTTTGGCTCGTGGAGGAACTCGTGGCGTTCACCCAGGAGATCGCCGTGCAGGTAGCCCGATCCCCGCACGGCCAGGCCGTGGCCTATCCGCCCGTGCGCACCGTGCAGTCCGACGGCATCTGCGTCGAAGTGGTCGCGCCGGCCACGCCCGCCGGTGCGAGTGCGGAGCAGGCCGAGGAGCTCGCCCTGCGGGTTGCCAAGGAGCTCGACGTGGTCGGCATGCTTGCCGTGGAACTGTTCGACACCCCCGGCGGGCTGGTCATCAACGAACTCGCGATGCGTCCGCACAACTCCGGGCACTGGACCATCGAGGGGGCGGTGACGTCGCAGTTCGAGAACCACCTGCGAGCCGTTCTCGATCTGCCACTCGGGGATCCGCGACCGCGGCAGCCCAAGGCGGTGATGGTCAATGTGCTCGGCGGCGAGATCGCCGACCTGCACGCCGCGTACAAGCACGTGATGGCCCGGGACCCCGGCTTGAAGATCCACCTCTACGGCAAGGGCGTGCGGCCGGGCCGCAAAGTGGGCCATGTGACGGCTCTGGGCGAGGATGAATCCGACTTGTTGAACAGGGCGCGACACGCCGCCGACTACTTCCAAGGAGTCATCGATGAGTGAGCCCCAGGTCGCCGTGGTCATGGGCAGCGACTCCGACTGGCCGGTCATGTCCGCAGCCGTCGAGGCGTGCCAGGAGTTCGGCGTGTCCTGTATGGCCGATGTGGTGTCTGCCCACCGGATGCCCGAGGAGATGCTGGACTTCGGGCGGACCGCCGCCGGCAAGGGCTTCAAAGTGATCATCGCGGGGGCCGGTGGCGCCGCCCATCTGCCCGGGATGCTGGCCGCAGTGACACCGTTGCCCGTAATCGGGGTTCCGGTGCCGCTGGCCAAACTCGACGGCTTGGACTCGCTGTTGTCCATCGTTCAGATGCCCGCCGGGGTGCCTGTGGCCACGGTCGCCATCGGGAACGCCCGCAACGCCGGCCTGCTGGCTGTGCGGATCCTCGCGGCCGGCGATCCGGAGTTGTCCTCGCAGATGGTCGCGTTCCAACAGGCGCTGCGTGACACAGCAGCGGCGAAAGGTGAGTCGGTACGGCAGGGGCTGCGGTGAACGGCGACTTCTGCCGCTTGCCCGGTCAGTCCAGCCCGTCGCGCAACCCTGACCTCTACGGCACCGACGAACTCGTGGCCGATCTGCTGGCAGACGCCCAGACCTGGTTCGTCGTCGGTCTGAGCAGCAACAGCGTGCGCGCCGCCTACGGGGTGGCGGAGTTCCTGATCAGAAAGGGCCGCTCGATCACACCGATCCATCCGCGAGCCGAGGACGTTTTCGGGCAGCGGGCCTTCGCGACGGTCGAGCAGGCCGCAGCCCTGCTGGGTCCGCCGGATGTCGTGGATTGTTTCGTCCGTAGTGACCTCGTGGGACCGGTCGTGGACGCCGCGATCGAAGCCGGTGCCGGCGCCGTATGGATGCAGTTCGACGTCATCGACGAGGCGGCAGCCGCGCGCGCCCGGGATGCCGGGTTGGCCGTGGTGATGGACAGGTGCCCGGCGGCTGACTGGCCCCGGTTGGGTCCTGCGGCCTGAACCGGTCAGTGCTTGAAGGTGGCGACCAGCACGGCACGCGCGATCGTGTGAGCCGTGAGGTTGAACCCGACAATGGCCGCGGGGGTCTCGGGGGCAAGATCCAGGTGATCCACGTCGAGAGCGTGCACCGCGAAGAAGTAGCGATGGTCGTGGTCACCCGGAGGCGGGGCGGCGCCACCGTAGCCGTAGGAGCCGTAGTCGGTGCGGAACTGCACGACGCCAGCGGGCATACCGGACCCGTCGGCCGCTCCTGCGCCGCGTTCAAGTGAGGTCACGCCGACGGGGATGTTGACGGCCAACCAGTGCCACCAGCCGCTGTGGGTGGGCGCATCGGGGTCGAAGCAGGTGACGGCGAAACTGCGGGTCTGCTCCGGGAAGCCCGACCAGGACAACTCCGGTGAGAGGTCGCTGCCGCCGGCACTCGGGTGCACGTGGGCGATGGGCAGCAGTTGCCCGTCGGCGATGTCCTCACTGGTCACTGTGAACGACGGCACCTCAGGCAGGGAGTCGTATGGTCCTCCCGGCCGACTTCGCTTGAGTTCCATACCGCGATTCTATGCCCGTAGGTCGGTCCGGTGGTGCCGTCTGAACAAGACGCAATAGCCCGTTCGTACGATGGTGGCGGGAACGATCGGAGAAGAACATGGACGAGGTTTACCGCCTGCCCGAGGAACACCGCGAACTGCAGAACGCCGTGCGGGCACTGGCCACCGACAAGATCGCCCCGCGGGCCGCGGAGATCGACGAGAAGGCCGAGTTCCCCTGGGATGTTTACGAGGCGCTGGCCGCCAGTGGCTTCCACGCCATTCACATCCCCGAGGAGTACGGAGGCAGCGGTGGCGACAACCTGGCCTCCTGCATCGTCATCGAAGAGGTGGCGCGGGTGTGCGGTTCCTCCTCCCTGATCCCGGCGGTCAACAAGCTGGGCACCACGCCCCTGCTGGTCGGTGCCGATGAGGACCTGAAGCAGCGCTACCTGCCGCAGGTCGCCAGTGGTGAGGCGATGTTCTCGTACGCGCTCAGTGAGCCCGAGGCCGGCAGCGATGCGGCGAGCATGAAGAGCCGCGCCGTCAAGCAGGGCGACGTCTGGGTGCTCAACGGCGCCAAGCGATGGATCACCAACGCCGGTGTCTCGAAGTACTACACGGTGATGGCCTCGACCGACCCGGGTTCTGGCCCGAAGGGCATCAGTGCCTTCGTCGTGCACGCCGACGACCCGGGCTTCTCGCTCGGTGCCGAGGAGCGCAAACTCGGGATCAAGGGATCGCCGACCCGTGAGCTCTACTTCGACAACGTGGAACTGCCTGCGGACCGCATGATCGGCGCCGAGGGCACCGGCTGGGCCACGGCCATGAAGACCCTGGACCTCACGCGCATCTGCATCGGCGCGCAGGCCGTCGGGATCGCCCAGGGTGCGCTCGACCTGGCCATCGACTACGCCAAGGAGCGCAAGCAGTTCGGCAAGTCGATCGCGGAGTTCCAGGGCATCCAGTTCATGCTCGCCGACATGGCGATGCAGGTCGAGGCCGCCCGGCAGCTGGTGTACTTCGCCGCGGCCTCAGGTGAGCGTGGTGACGAGCGCACAACCTTCCTAGGAAGTGCGGCCAAGTGCCTGGCCTCCGACACCGCTATGAAGGTCACTGTGGACGTGGTGCAGATCCTCGGTGGCTACGGCTACGTCAAGGACTACGCGGCCGAGCGGTTCATGCGCGACGCGAAGATCACCCAGATCTACGAGGGCACCAACCAGATCCAGCGGCTGGTGATGGCGCGGAATCTGCTGAAGTAGGCGCGCGATTGTTGCGTTGTCACGGGTCCGCCGCCTCAGTTGTGGCGCTGTTGATGGTTAAGGGCGAGTGAAACCGCAACAACGCGGCAACCGGCGGGGGTGGAGGCTAACAACGCAACAAACCGGCGCGACCGGTTCAGCTACACAGGTCGTCGGCAGCAGTGCGGGGTTTGTCCGGGGCGGTGGGGTCGGCCACCGACACCGCTGTGACGCCGGAATAGTCCGAACCGATGGTCACCCGGAAGGTTGAACCGAGCCCTGGTACCTCCACCAGTTCGGCCCCCGGTAGGGCGGCTTTGAGGGTCTTGAGTGACACGTCGTAGCCGGGGTCGTACTCGATCGTGGTGTCCGTGAGGGTACCGGTCACCGGCGGGCCCACCAGGAAGTAACCCGCCACCTCGAAGTCGCTCTGCGCCGCGGTGACGGTGTCGCCGGATCCCAGCAACTGGACCCGGATGCTGGACGGCGCCACTTCCACCTTGGGAGCCGATGGCCGGTCCGGGATCTCGGTGTCGTTGGCAAGTGCGGTGAAGATGGCAGCCGACCCGGGGGCGTCCCACACCACGACATTCCCGATGGCGCCCATCGGCTTCTCCCCGGCGACCGGCACGGTGCGGAACGTGACGTTGGAGGGGTCGACCTGGGCGAGGCGCTTGGTCAGTTCCATCACCTGGGAGTTGTCCAGCGTCTGGTCCACGCGCATGCTCCCGAGCATTGCGTCGACAAAGGCGCTCGCCCGGGCCGGGTCGAGCAGCACTGCGGAGCTGGCGGCCTTGCTGACCATGCTGGCCACAAAGCTCTGCTGACGTTTCATGCGGCCGATGTCGGCTGTGGGGTCGAACTCGCGTGCCCGGACGTAGGCCAGTGCGTCCCGGCCCTTGAGGGTGGAACGTCCGGCCGGCAGTTGCAGACCCGAGGGTGGGTCGTAGATGTCAGCCGGCACGCAGACATCCACGCCGTCCAGGGCGTTGACCATCCGGACGAAGCCCGCGAAATTGACCTCGAGATAGTGATCGATGGATACCCCGGTCGACTGCTCCACCGCGCTCACCAGCAGGGGAGCCCCGCCATAGGCATAGGCACTGTTGAGCTTCTCCTCCGACGGCGCTTGCTCGGTGCCGTCGGCGTCGGTGTGGGCCGGGATCGTCACCAGGGAATCACGCGGCAGACTGACCACGTTCACCGAGCCGTCGCGGCCGAGGTGGGCCAGCATCATCGTGTCGGTGCGCTGGCCGTACACGTCCCAGCCGGTGTGCAGACGCCGCACTTGCCGGTCGGACAGCCCGTCGCGACTGTCCGAACCCACGACCAGGAAGGTCAGGGGTTCCCCGCTTCGCGGTGCCGACCTGCCGTCCCCGAAAGCGTCGATGCGCTGCACCTGCCCCGCGTAGTGACGCACCGTCGCCCATGCGGCACCGCTTCCCAGAAGGATGGCTGCGGCGGCAATCGCGGCGAACAGGCGCGCGAAACGGCGGAGCTGCACGGAGGAGGCCCTTTCATCGAACGAATTCCACCGTAACTTCGCCACCGGCCAAACCCGGGCATCCGCGGCGGCTGCGTGTCTGCGTGGGCGTAGCGTTTGCACTGATGAACCAGACCTGGCCTCCGGTGGCCGTGATCATGCCGGTCCTCAACGAGGAACTCCACTTGGCCGAGGCGGTGGCGGCGATCACCTCGCAGGACTATCCCGGTGACCTGCAGATCGCTTTGGCGCTCGGGCCCTCCACCGACGGCACCGACGAGGTCGCCCGACGGCTACAGGTTGAGGACCCGCGGATCCTGCTGGTGGCCAACCCCACGGGCAAGACCCCCGCCGGGCTGAACGCGGCCCTGGCCGCCACCAGCCATCCCATCGTCGTCCGGGTCGACGGTCACGCGATGCTGCCCCGGGACTACATCAGTACGGCTGTCGAGGTCCTGCAGCGTACGGGCGCGGACAACGTCGGCGGAGTGATGGCCGCGGAGGGCACCACGGTCTTCGAGCAGGCCGTGGCCGCCGCGATGCGTTCGCCGCTGGGCGTCGGCGCGGCTTCCTTCCACACTGGCGGACAGGAGGGCCCGGCATTGACGGTGTACCTCGGGGCGTTCCGGCGCGAGGCCCTCGAGCGGGTCGGCGGTTACGACGAGGCGTACGTACGCGCCCAGGACTGGGAGATGAACCACCGCATCCGCGAATCCGGGGGGCAGATCTGGTTCACCCCCGCGATGCAGGTCACCTACCGTCCCCGGCCCACGGTCAAGGCCCTGGCCAAGCAGTACCTGCAATACGGCCGCTGGCGCCGGGAGATCATGCGCCAGCACCCGGAGACCGTCAGCGTCCGCTACTTGGCTCCGCCGGTGACCGTCGCCATCATCGGCGCGGGACTGGTCGGTGCCGGGGCTGCCGCACTAACCGGCCGCCGGCATGCCTGGCTAGGCGTGCTTCCCGGCGCCGGCTACCTGGCCGGTGTTGTCGCTGGTGGGCTGGCCATCGGTGCTTCGCAGCCCACGCCGGTGCAGATGCGGTTGCCGTTGGTGCTCGCGACCATGCACATGAGCTGGGGTGTGGGCTTCTTGACCAGCCCCAAGGATCTGCGTCCGTGACCGACGTCACGGCGGTGGTGTGCGCCTACGGGGATCAGCCGCATCTGGCCAGCGTGGTCGAGGCCTTGCGGGCCTCCCAGGGCGTGGACGTCGAGGTGGTCGTGGTCGACAATGGCAGCCCCGACTGCGCCGGGCTCACCGACGCCCGGATCATCGACCCCGGCTACAACACCGGTTTCGCGCAGGGCTGCAACCTCGGGGCACGCCATGCCCGCTCGCCGGTTGTGGTCTTCGTCAACAGCGATGCCGTGGTCGATCCTGGGTGCCTCCGGCGCCTGTGCGACCGGTTGGCCGATCCCGCGGTCACGCTGGTCGGCGCCACCATTGTGCTGGCCGACGATCCGGACACCGTCAATTCGTGGGGTAATCCTGTGCACCTGCTGGGGTTCTCCTGGGCCGGGGGCTACGGGCTGCCCGCGAGCCAGGCCCGCAGCGGGACCCGGGCCAGTGTATCGGGGGCGGTGTTCGGCGTGCGGCGCCGGGACTTCCTGGAACTGGCTGGGATGGACGAGCAGTACTTCATGTACGGCGAGGATGTCGACCTCTCGCTGCGGGCGTGGCTGGCCGGCGGCCGCGTCGAGGTGCTGTCGGATGCCACCGCCACCCACCACTACGACTTCGGACGTAATCCGGACAAGCTCGGCCTGCTCGAACGCAACCGGCTGATCACCGTTCTCACCACCTACCGGGTCAGGACGCTGCTGGCATTGGCGCCGCTGATTGTGGCCAGTGAGGCCGCCTTGACGTTGCGAGCGAAGCCGCCGCGAGGGATGGCTGGATCAGAAGCTGGGCGGCTGGCGGTGGTTGGCTGCCCATCGAAGTTACCTGCGCAGGCGGCGCAACCGTTTGCAGGGCACCCGCCGGATGCCGGACGGGACTCTGCTGCAGCACCTGAGCGTGGCCCTGGACCCGCCGGAGCGGTTCGGCATGGCGATCGACCCGGCATGGCAGTCTGCGATCGATGCCTACTGGCGCACCGTGGGCTTGAGGGTGGCCGGGGTCCCGGCGCCGACCGACTAGAGTCGTGGCGATGGGCCTGAGCGTTGTCGTCGCCTGCCACAACGTGGCGGAGTTCCTGCCCGCGTGCCTGGATTCCTTGCTCGCCCAGGAAGAACCCGCGGACGAGGTGATTCTGGTCCAGGACGGCTCCACGGACGCCACCGGCGAGATCTGCGCCGAGTATGCCGCCGCCCGCCACGGGTGGAAGGTGGTCGAGGGGCCTGGCAGCGGCCCGGGCGGGGCCCGCAATCTGGGTCTGGAGCAGGTGACACAGGACCACCTGGCCTTCGTCGACGGGGACGACCTGCTCCCGCCACAGGCTTTCCGGGTGCTGCTGGGCAGTCTGCGCAAGACCGGCTCCGACATCGCGGTGGGCGACGTGGCGCGCTACGACGGCGTGCACCTGTCCCCGAGTGGTCCGCACCGCAATGCCATCGTCGGCACCAGGTTGCGCACGACGATCACCCGCACCCCCAGCCTGATGTACGACACGACGTCGTGGAACAAGGTCTTCCGCACGGACTTCTGGATGTCGGCGGACCTGCGGTTCCGGCCACATGTGACGTATGAGGATCTCCCGGTCATGATCGCCGCGCATGTGCGGGCCCGGGCTGTGGATGTCCTCAAGACCCCGGTCTACTTCTGGCGTCGCCGGATCGACGCCGATGCGTCCATCACGCAGCGGCGCGGGGAGTTCGACAACTTGCGTGACCGGATGGATGCCATCGATGAGGTGGGGGTGCTGCTGGCCGCCGACGAATTCCTCAAGGCGACGCACGACCGCAAGGTGCTCACGTTCGACGTCCCGCTCTACCTCCCGCACTACCCCGGTGCTTCCGAGCAGTACCAACAACTTTTCCTGGAGCGGGTTGGGGCGTTCGTGCGGGCCTGCTCGCCGGAGGTCATGGCCGAGTTGCCGCCCCGCGATCGTGTGCGGTACTGGCTGATCGCACAGGGAAAGCACGAGCAACTGCTGGAGTTCCTGGAGTACGAACGCGACCCGTACGCGGTGCGCCGGACGGTGCCCGGCGACGGGGTGACCTACGCGGACCTACCGTTCCTGGGCGAACCCGGCTATCCGCGAGAGCTGTACGAGTGGGGTCAGGCCCAACCCGTGGTCTCCGAGGTCGAGCAGGCCGGCTGGACCGCCGAGGGTCTGGCGATCTCCGGCTACGCCTACCTGGAAGGCATCGACTCCGGAGGCCCGGACCAGCGCAAGCTGCGGATCCGGGTCGTGGGTGGCGATGCGCCGTTCAGCGTCGCAGTGAAGTGGCACAACCGTCAGGACCTGACAGCCAAGGAGTTCAACGCCGACGTCACCTACGACAACGTCGGGTTGTCCTTCACCGTTCCATTCGAGGACTTGCCCGCCGAAGGTCTCATGCGCGTGGACGTTGACGTCGCGGCTCCCGGCGGCCGGAGGCGGGTGCCCCTCTCGGGGACTTACGACGGCGCCGCCCAACTTCCCCGGCGCACGGTGCTGCCCGACGGCCGGATCGCGGTTCTGCGCTGGCGGGGCGAGCCGCTCGGGCTGGCCGTGCACAGGCCGCAGCCGGTGGTGGTCGGGGTCGAGATCCCCAGGCCAGGCCTGCTCCGGGTCCGGTTCAGCGACACTGTCGTGGGCACGCAGGTTGTGGCCCGCCGCCGCGACGACTTCGAGGAGGTCAGGGCCGATCATGGCCTGAGTGTCGATCTCGACGTCTCGGGTCTGCCCCAACTGGAGGCGGCCAGCGAGTTCGACGTGCTCCTGGACGACGGTTCGGCCGAGGAGTTGCGCCCGGCGCTGGTGGATCCGCGGATGACCGAGATCCTGCAGGTCCAGGCGGGCCAGGAGTACCACGCCCGAGCAGGTGTCACAGGCGGACTGCAGGTCAGTGTTCGTGAGCCGCGACCCCGCCTTCTGCAATGGCGGATCGCCGCTGGGGACCTGCTCCTGAGCGGTGACCGGGCGTCCGGGATGACCATGCTGGCGCTGGAGAACCGCAACGGTCTGCGCAGTGAGTACCCGGTCACCGGCGACGGCCAGACGTGGCAGGTCGTCCTGCCTGCAGACGACCGCGAAACCGCTGACGGCGTGTCCCACCTGGCCACCGGGCGCTGGAGTCTGCTGAGTCAGGACGGGGTGCCAGTGCACGTCGCGGAGACGACGCGGGAATCGATGTTGTCCCCGGAATGGCTGGGGCTGCGCGGGGGAGTCAGGATCGGTGTTCGCGCCCGCCGTGCCGCGACCGCCTACATCGTGGTCGATCCGTCGGGGGACATCCGGCCCCCCGGGTTGCACGGCCGGGCCCAGATCATCGGCACCTACTACCCGAAGCGGCGCTCGCGCCGAACCCGCAAGACCATCCTGTTCGAGAACTGGAAGGGCAAGCAGTACAGCGACAATCTGCGGGCCATCCATGAGGAGGGCGGCGGGTCTGGGTGGTGCGTGATCTGGGCGTGCGCATGCCTAAGGGCGTGCAGACCGTCCTGCGGTTCAGTCCGGAGTACTACGACCTGCTGGCCCGATCGCGTTGGATCATCTCCAACGACTCGATCGACCAGAGTTTCGTCAAGCGCGACGATCAGAAGTACCTGCAGACCTGGCACGGGACGCCCTTGAAGAAGGTCGGCCAGGACATAGAGAAGGTCAATTTCGCGCGCAAGGGGTACCTGGAGACGTTCGCTGCCGAAGCCGCCAAGTGGAACTACCTGGTCAGCCCGAACGCGTACTCCACGCAGATCATGGCTCGGGCATTCGGCGTGCCCACGGCCAACATCCTGGCCACCGGGTACCCGCGCAACGACATCTTCTACCGCCCGGAGCGTCACGCCCGGGCAGCCGCCGCCCGCGCCCGGCTCGGCCTGCGCGAGGACCAGCGCGTCATCCTCTACGCCCCGACCTGGCGCGACGACCGCTACGACGACCGGGGTCGTTACATCTTCGATCTCAAGCTCAACGTGGAGATGCTGCGCGAGCGGTTCGCCGACACCCATGTGATGCTCCTACGCGGACACCATCTGCTGGCTGCCCGGGCGGGTGCGGTGGATCAGGGCGGATTTGTGCGTAACGTGTCCGGCTACCCGGACATCGCCGATCTCTACCTGATCGCCGATGTGCTGATCACCGACTACTCCTCAGTGATGTTCGACTTCGCCAACACCGGCCGACCGATGATCTTCTACACCTGGGACCTGGACGACTACCGGGACCGCTTGCGGGGGTTCTACTTCGACCTGACTGCGGACCCGCCCGGTCCGATCTGCCGTACCTCCGGGGAGGTCCTGGACGCGCTGGTCCAACTCGGTGACGTACAGCAGCAGTACGCCGGGGCCTACGGCCGTTTCCGGGAGCAGTTCTGCGCGTGGGAGGACGGCAGCGCTTCAGCGCGGGTCATCGATGCGGCCTTGGGCTGATCCCTGGCGCAGCCGGGTCGACATCCCCGTCGCGCTGCTCCTGACGGTCGTCACACTCGCCGTCGCCTGGATCTTCCGCTCCGTGCTGGTCACCTCGGATCCCTGGCACTACGCGATGTCGGCGCTGGACTTCGGCACCCACGAGTGGATCCCGTCCGGGCTGACCCGATGGGGGATCATCGTGCCCCTGCTGCCCGTGGCCGCGGTCTTCGGCGCCACGTTGCCGACCTTCTACGCCTTCGCGTTTCTGGCCACAGCGCTTGTCGTGCCCGTGGTCTACGTGCTGGCCCGGGCCGTGGGCCCGGTCGCCGTCGCGACCTTGACTGTCGTTGCGTTCATCGGGCAACCGTTGACCTTCATCAACCTCAGCCGTGGCTACCCCGACCTGATGGCCGTCGCGCTCAACGGCCTCACGCTGATCCTCGTGCTGCTGGCCCGTGACCGCGACCGGGTCTGGCCGCTGCTGCTGGCAGGTTTCGCGGCGGGCTGGGCGTTCGAGGTGCGCGAGACGACGTTGTTCACCTGGCCGATCTTCGCCGTGCTCATCTGGGGGCTGTCGCGGCGCTGGCGGGGGTACCTGACGGTCCTGCCCGGGCTGGTGGCTTGGGCCGCTCTGGACGTGGGGCTGTCCTGGCTGACGCTGGATGATCCTTGGGCCAAGTTCCACGTGCTGACCGGTTCGGACCTCAACGACTCGACCTCGCCCTTGGACGGCGCCTACTTGGGGCAGAGCCGGTGGTGGTACCTCGCGCGCCTGCCGATGGCCATGTGGGAGGAGCCGTGGGGTTGGGTGCTGCTAATGGTCGCCGTACTGGGGATCATTGGCGGGATTTGGCTGCGCGGACGGGTGGGTTTGTACGTCGTGTGGGCGCTGTTGCCCGCGGGGCTGCTGATGCTGCAGGCAGGGGTGCTGGACCCGGCCCATCCCAGTGTCCGCGTGGATGTGCCCCGATATTGGCTGGCGTTCATGCCGGGGCTGACCATTGCGGCCGTGGCGTTGTGCGCCCACGGTGCCTCCCGACTGCGGCTGCCGGGGTGGACCGGTGCCGCCGCCCTGGCAGCGCTCGTGCTGGTGCCGGGCGTGCGCTTCGCCACCACCGAGCCGACGTTCCACCCCAACAGCGGCGATCTGCCGTATGAGACCGTCCGCAATCTCCCGGAAGGCCCGCAGGTCTTCACCGACGGCCGCACCGTCCGCATCCTGCCCGTGTACGCCGAGAGCTTGGGCCGGGACGTGGACCTGCGGGACTTCACCCGTGGTGCGAAGCCGGAGCCAGGCCAGTACGTGCTGATCTTCAGCGACACCGACGAGACCTGCGAGTTCTGCAAGCTCGACTACGACCTGTGGAAAGCCGAGGGCAA